>JAGVOC010000174.1 GCA_020052975.1 Desulfobacterales bacterium
AGCGGAAAGGCGGTATCGCACTCTTTTTGAAGGAGCTAATGACGCAATCTTTATTATGAAAGAGTACAGGTTTGTTGAGTGTAACAAGAAGACCCTGGAAATGTTCGGGTGTGAGAGAAGCGATGACATTGTCGGCCATACTCCATGGGCGTTCAGCCCGCAGCAGCAACCTGACGGCAGAGACTCAAAAGAAAAGGCCATGGAAGTCATCAATGCCGCATTTAATGGAAAACCTCAACGATTTTACTGGCAACATATCCGTAAGGATAAAACGCCCTTTAATGCCGAGGTCTCGCTAAACTGCTTTGATTTGGGAGGCCGGCAATTTATACAGGCCATTGTGAGAGATATTACAGAACAAAAGCAGGCCGAAGAGGCTCTGCGGCATGAAAAGCAGCGGTTTCATAATCTCATTCATAACGCGCCCTTCGGGGTGATAATGATAGATAAATTCGGAATATTCAATTACGCAAACCCCAAATTTACTGAAATCTTCGGCTATGATCTGAAGGATGTTCCTGACGGGAAAAAATGGTTTGAGCTGGCATATCCTGATCCGGAATACAGAAAGCAGGTCGTATCGGCCTGGATTGAGGATTTGAAGGAATACGAACCAGGCGAAAAAAGACCGAGAATTTTTGAGGTCACCTGCTGGGATGGTTCCAGGAAGGTCATTCATTTCATCCCGGTGTGCCTTGAGACAGGCGAAAACCTGGTTGCCTTCGAGGATATCACAGAAAGAATAGCAATGGAGGATCAGCTCCGCCATGCCCAGAAGATGGAGTCTGTGGGCCGTCTGGCAGGAGGAGTAGCACACGATTTCAACAACATGCTTCAGGCAATAATGGGCTATGCGGAGCTGGCGCTGCTTCAAATCAGGATGGGCTCCCCGGCCGACGCAAACCTGGTCCAAATAAAGCAGGCAGCTCAGCGGTCCGCCGATCTGGTCAGGCAGTTGCTCGCATTTGCACGCAAGCAGACCGTGAGCCCTAAAGTGCTCGATTTGAATGAGACGATGTCAGGCATGCTCAAAATTCTGAAACAACTTATCGGGGAGAATATAAAACTGATCTGGAAACCGGGCCGGGAAATCTGGCCGGTTAAGATAGACCATGCTCAGATCGACCAGATACTTGCCAATCTTCTGATAAATGCCCGTGATTCCATAAGCGGGGTGGGAATTGTGGCCATTGAAACGGGAAACGCGGTGCTCGATGAGGATTATTGCCGGAATAATCCGGACGTTGTGCCTGGGAAATATGCTCTGCTGACTGTCAGCGACACAGGATCCGGAATGAATAAAGAGACTGTTTCACACATCTTCGAGCCGTTTTTTACTACAAAAGAGGTTGGAGACGGGACCGGTCTGGGGCTCTCTACGGTTTACGGCATCGTAAAGCAAAACGGCGGGTTTATAAATGTTAACAGTGATCCGGGCCACGGCACGACTTTTAAAATATTTCTGCCCTGCTATCAGGGTCAGGCGGAGGCTGAAGATGCAGTGCATGAACAGACGCCTCACGGGGGTACCGAAACCGTGCTGCTGGTCGAGGATGAAAAAATGCTTCTTGAATTTGTCGGGACTATCCTGGAAGAGCAGGGCTATACGGTTCTATCGGCCGGAACTCCGGCAGAGGCATTGAGTCTGGCGCGTGAGTATAACCATCCGATTCATCTGCTGCTTACAGACGTTGTGATGCCCGGGATGAACGGACGGGAGCTCAAAGAGGCGCTTATGCCTCTGTATCCGGATATAAAAACGCTTTACATGTCGGGATACACGGCCGATGTCATAGCGCACCGCGGGGTGCTCAACGACGGCACGGCATTTCTGCAAAAACCGTTTTCGATCAATACATTGGCCGCAAAGGTGAGGCAGGTTATAGAAGGGCAGACTCCATCGGCTTCGATTTCTTAAGATAGCCCTCCCAATGCATTAACTGTACTAAAAAATATCAAGCAAAGCACACTTCCTGAAAACGGCAGGGGTCATTCTGCATGAATACTATATTGATTGCGCCACAGATATAAAAGGATAATTATAAATGACGGCTTCGTAAAAAGTCATTCTGCTGTGTTGCACTTCATCCCCGCCCTGTTGAATTCTCGCCGTGCGAGACGGCAGGGCCGATTCAACAGGGTGAATCATTGCAGCGTACCAGCAAGTACGCTTCATCCCTCAAGATTCGTGCGCCTTGCATAATGAGCTTTTTACTTTGCCGTCTGAATTTCGACTTTTTACGAGAGCATCATAAATGAGTATTATTAAAAATATTTTTCTGACGAGAGACCATGTCTGTCCCTGGTGGCTTGCCTATACTTTCGATAATCCCCTCAGGCGGTTAATACATAACCCGGAGAAGATGCTTAAAAAATTCATTAATGAAGGGGATACGGTCGTTGATATAGGATGCGGAATGGGATATTTTTCAATCGGAATGGCAAAGATTGTCGGAGAAAAAGGGCGAGTTATTTCGGTTGATCTGCAGGAAAAGATGCTTGAAAGGGTCCGCTTCCGGGCGCAGCAAAAAGGCCTCTTATCCCGGATCACTCTTCATAAATGCAGTTCCGATAAATTAGGGGTAAATGAACAGGCGGATTTTGCGCTGGGCTTCTGGATGGTGCATGAAGTTCGGAAGAAGGATGCTTTTTTTAACGAGATTGTTACCTTTTTAAAACCGGGAGCACGTTTTCTTCTAGTTGAGCCTAAAATTCATGTAACGGAGCCTTATTTCAGAAAGATTACGGATATAGCGACAAAAGCCGGGCTGAAGCAATGTTCCGAAGAGAAAATTGGTTTAAGCAGGGCGATGATTTTTTTAAAAGCGTGAGGCATGAGTCGGAAAATGGAAGGAAAGTAAAGAGCAAAAAAGGCTTATTGGTCTCCGATAATCTGTGCAATATCCTTTGTGAACTTTGTTCTGTAATAATTAACGGTGGATTCCCTTGACATAATCATGTCGATCTGCCGTGTATGCATTGTCAGATAACCGAGAACTTTCAGCCGTTTTTCCATGAAGTCTCTGTCCCTGGTGTCAATCCTTGAAAAAAGGCTGTCTTTTTTAACGGTTACCTTAAAACCGGATTCTTCAAGTATTCCCCCTAAAAATAAAACCCTTTTTAACCTTCTGTCGTGATCTGCGGCTCCTCCCTTGAATTGAAAACTTATGTAATTTTCTCCTAACCTGTCGCATACAATGCTTTCAATGATTGAGAAATGGAAACCAAGTCTCGAACTCAGGCTGCAAAAGTATTTCGAGATCATAAAATAATTCCGTTCAGCGTAAACACTGCGCGCGCCTGTTGCCAAAGCAGGATTTCGAGTGGCCTCGAACATGACATTCATAAGGCCCTTACCATCAACCGGAGGGGGCCCCTCCCATGGAAATGCTGTGATTCCTTCCCATATTGCGATCATAGGAACGGACACGATATTATCGAAATTGACATATTTGCCGTCAACCTCTTCTCTAAATCCATCATCAAGGTTCAACACCCACCACTGCATCGGAACATCGTAAACAAGCTGCTTTCCTGACCGCTCGGCAAAGTTGTGCTCCTTCCCGAAATTAAACATTTCCTGTACCGATTTTTCATGGATAAAGCGTGTAATGTCGTGAAGTGTCTTACATCCCGAGGGCTTGAAATCGCGGGAATCCGGATCGAGAAGATTTAACGTAACTATCTGTCTGCTTATGTCTTTCAAGATATCGTAAACAGGGCTGTCTCGCATGAGATTTCTTGCTTTTTCCTGATCAACTGCAAGGGATTCGATTTTTCCTGTATGGATTGAAAGCCCGTTTGCGTCTACTGTAATAAGGTCGTCATCCTTCAGCTTGTCATAGACCATCGGAACACCAAAAAGGGCGGGAACGCCAAATTCCCTGGCTACGTTGGCAAGATGTCCTGCAAAACCACCCTGCTCTGTTATTACAGCAGAAGCCCTGCCCAAAAGGGGCGCCCACGCGGGGAGAGCCTGTCTTGCCACAAGAACAGAACCTTCGGGAAATCTCAGAATATCCACTGCCTTGTCAACATGAAATACTTTGCCTGAGGCTACTCCAGGGCTTGCCGTAACACCGCCTTTTACTATAACGGTTTCGTCTTTTTTCCTGAGATCAGGAGGTATAATCTTTTGGCTGGTTTCAACTATTTGCAGCGGCCGGCACTGAAGCATATAATAAAATCCGTCATCGGAAATTGCCCATTCAATGTCTTGAGGGAGTCCGTAATACTTTTCAATTTTAACTGCCAGTTCAGCAAGAGCGCAAGCCTGTTCGGGGCTCAAAGACGGCTGAGCCTGTAAATCTCCTGTTATCTCCATGCGGCAAATGCCTTCCTGGGGAAAACACATGAATTTTTTGTTTTTTATTTTTATGTCTTTGTGCACGAGCGACATGGGCGCATCCCTTGACACGACGAAAAGATCGCAGTCCACACTCCCGTCCACAACGGACTTAGGGAGACCCCAGGCTGAATTGATGAATATAAAGTCATCGCTAATATCAACAGGGCTTCTTGAATACATAACCCCGCCGGCAACAGCATCCACCATCTCCATGCACCCTACCGACATATGTACATCCTCATCCCTGAATCCTCTTTCAAATCTGTATGTTATTGCGGGAAGCGAATATTTTCCCGCAACCACATTTTTATAAACTTCAAGGATGTTATCCGAGCTTACGTTCAGTTCGGAATGGTACAGCCCTGCAAAAGAACTTCCGGCGGTGTCTTCTCCTATGGCACTGCTTCTTAAAGCAAGCCGGATTTTTTTGCCGGCATCCCGTTCAAGTTTTGCATATGATTCCGTTATTGCAGTTTCAAGCTCTTCCGGCACACTTGATTTGATAATTGTTTGCCGGATTTTAGCGCTTAAGGGGTAAAGATGCTCAATATCTTCAGTATCGGTTGTTTGAAAAAGCCGGTCTATTTCGGCTTGGAGATCATTGTATGAAATGAACTTTTTGTATGCCGCCGATGTAATAACAAA
>JAGVOC010000362.1 GCA_020052975.1 Desulfobacterales bacterium
AATATACTCATACGATTTATTAAACAGCTCTTCATCTTTGTGCAATTGATATTTCAACAATGTCTTGCGTAAAGATTTTTGAACCTCTCTTTCACCGGGAATGGTATTTTGCCAACCGTCAAAGCGGACTAAACGAACAATCTCATCAATGTCATTTACTATTCTTTCAACTATTGCCGGTGTTTTATCTGTTTTAAGTTCAAGAAACAACTCCGTTAATGCCGCTTTTGCTGATTTTTGCTGTTCACCGTTACCCTTCTGCTTCTCAGCCTGCAAGGTTTCTCTTGCGATTTCACAAAGCTGTTTAATAAATTCGATGCTATTGATTAACCCTTTTTCAGCCTTGTCTCTCAGTGCTTCAAGCCTTTCACTTAACTTTCTAAAAATCGGATTGCCTTTATTTTTACCCAGCCTGCCTGACAATATTTTTACAATCTTATCTGCATCTTTAGGGTCTTTTTTACTCATTAAGTTGTCAATTACATCGGCGTCTAAAACCATCTCTTCCATATCGTGGTTAATGCCGGCAACATGAATATGCTCATGGATAAGAGCCGTAGTCTGTGCTCCCAATGCATGCCATAATAACCTTCCGTTATCATCGGAACCCGGTTTAACCGAGGTATAAACCTGTGAAAGCCATTTATAATCCTTTTGATAGTTCTTTAATACATCATCCGGTGAAAGGGCTTCCCATAGTTTTGACAATAAACTAAAATCCTTTGCGAAGGCATCTCGCTTTTCATCTGAACCTATGCAATCCTGTGCTGCTTGCAAACCTTCAAAACCTTCTATTGTTCTGTCTAAACCCTCAAAATGAGATAAGCAAAGTGTCATTTGTTCAGGGAGTTTGTCTTTCAGCTCTTGAAGATTACTGATAACCTTTTTTACAGATTCTTCATCAAATGCCAGGGCGCTTGCTGTATCATCAAAGACACCAAAGTAATCGACAATCCGTCCGAATGTTTTATTCGGAAAGAGGCGGTTTGTGCGGCAAATTGCCTGCAGCAGCGTATGGTCTTTAAGCGATTTATCCAGATACATTGTTTGTAAAATGGGCGAATCAAAACCGGTCAGCAGCTTTGCAGTAACAATAAGGAATTTAAGCGGCGAATTTGAATCATTGTATCTTTCAATTACCTTTTCCTGCTGGTCTCTGTCCAGTGCAAAGTTTTGCTTGAACTCCAGATCATCATTGGCAGAAGTGCTCATAACAACGATGCTGGATTCGGGTGAAAGCAGTTTGTCCAACTCCTCTTTATACTGGACACAGGCATAGCGGTCAGGGGTTACAATCAAGGCTTTAAAACCTTCCGGCTCCACGTGCTTTTGAAAATGCTCCACTATATCTTGAACTATGGTTTTCACTCGTTCCGGAGATTTTAAAAATACCGCCATTTTAGCGGCTTTCTGGCTGAGTTTGTTACGGTCTTCTTCGCTAAGGTCATTTGCCATCTCTTTAAAAGCAATATCGAGGCTTTCTTTATCAATGTGGTAATCCGGCAAGCGCGGTTCAAAATGCAAAGGCAGTGTGGCGTTATCACGAATACTATCCTGAAAGGTATATCGGCTCAGGTATCCGCTTTTATCCGAGTCGGCTCCAAATGCCCAGAATGTGTTTTTATCGGCTTTATTGATAGGTGTTCCGGTTAAACCGAATAAAAATGCATTGGGCAAAGCGCTTCGCATCTTGCGGCCGAGATCACCTTCCTGTGTTCTGTGCGCTTCGTCCACCATCACAATGATATTTTTACGCTTGTTCATGTCGGGATAGGCATCTTTAAATTTATGAATCATGGTAATGATGATTTTTCTGGCATCTTTTCCCAGGAGGTCATGCAGTTCTTTAATATTGTCGGTTGTCACCATATTCGGAACTTCGGCAGTATTAAAAGTTGCTGTTATTTGCGTGTCGAGATCAACTCTGTCAACCATTATAATGACAGTGGGATTCCCAAGCTCCTGTTGCTTACGCATTTTTTGAGCGGCAAACAGCATTAACAACGATTTACCCGACCCCTGAAAATGCCAGATTAAACCTTTCTTTATTTTGCCTTCTTTAACCCGTTCAACAATGGCATTGACGCCTTCATATTGCTGGTATCGGCAGACGAGCTTTATCTTTTTCTTTTTGCTGTTTGTTGCATACACCGTAAAATACTGCAAAATATCTAATAATGTAGAAGGCTTTAATAAGTGCGTCATCTGTTTTTTTATGTCCTGTAAGCCGGCAAAATGATGCAGTTCATCCTTTTCATCCTCAAGCCGCCATGGTGACCAGAATTCTAATGGTGTTCTCACTCCGCCAATGAAAAGCTCTTTTCCTTCAGTCGCAAAAGAAAACACATTGGGAACAAAAAGTTGGGGCACAGCATTTTCATAAATGACATGAATATCATGCGCGCCATCCAGCCAGCTTACAGCAGGTCTGACAGGGGTTTTCGTTTCGCCTACAACAAGAGGAATCCCATTTACAAACATAACGATATCGGGAATTTTTGTCTCTCTGGCTCTGATTTTGAATTGATTTGTCAGTAAAAAAGAGTTGTTAGCTATTTTTTCAAAGTCTATCAGACGAATATTTACATGTTCATTGTTTTTACCGATAGGCATGGAGATTTCTCCCCGTAACCATTTGGCAAATTCTTCATTAGCGCGCACAAGACCAACATTGCCGACAGTAATCAGAATAGCGCGAAGTTTGTGTATTACTTCTTCAGCGCGTTCGGGGTTTGATTTTATTGCGGGATTGAGACGGATCAGAGATTCTTTTAATTCCTTTTCCAGAAGAACATCGGTAATATCTCTCGAAAGCAATTCAGGCTGGACATATTCCCATTTTGGATCATCGCCATAAGACGCAGCATCTTCCTTTACCATGCCATGCTGAACCTGATTCAGATTAATGCCGGTAAGCTGGCGGATGATGAAATATTCTATGCTGTTAAGCTCGTTAAATGCCATATTGCTGACCCCTTTTTTATATCCTTTTCTAAGTTAGATCATCTTGTTGGCCTCAACAAAATGATCCGTGACTTTGACATAGGCGTTTTCACAGGGCTACCCTAAAATATCGCTTAATAGTTTTTGCTTCAGATTTTTGAGCGTGGTTTTTTGATGCTTGAGTTGGTCCCGTGTAGTACCAAATTGTTTAAACACTTTGGTTAATTCCTTTTGTTTTTCTTTCTTGGGCAAATAAAACTCTTGTGATGCTAATGTCTTCCATTTGATTGTTGGCGATAGAGAGCCTTCAGAAATTTGAACGGCTCTGTTCATAAAAACATCCGATTGCATAAAATAAGGAAGAAACTCTTTTTCAATGTGTTTTTCATTGGCTCTTAAAATCATACTATGGGCAGATGCAATTCCATCAAAATGTGAAACAGCAACTTTGCGCTGATAGGCTCTACGTTTCCCAAATATGATATCGCCTTTATAGATTTTTAATTTTGTGCCGATTACATCACCCGGTTTCCCTGTTCTTGCAACAACAAGACTATCAGGGTCTAGATGTTCCAATCCGACATAAGTATCCAGGGTTGTCTTTTGGGGCTCTACTCTTTCAGAAATGTTTAACGCAATCTTTTCAAACTTAATTTTCTCAAAATCATTTCTATTCAGATAGTTGCCAAATTGTAGCATCTCACCAAACAGTTCACGAAGTAGTTGATTTTTCAACTTCAACAAATTCTTCTCCTGCCCCTCAACCCGTTCGATAGCGGTTTCTATGGATTGAAAAAGAGCGGCGATTTGTTTTTGCTCTTCGAGAGGGGGAAGGGGAAATTTTTGAGCTGCTAATGTCTTCCATTTTATAGTTGGAGACAAAGACCCTTCTGAGATTTCAACAGCCCTATTCATAAACAAATCAGAGTGTATAAAATGTAAAAAATAATGCCTATTTATATTTTGTTCATTGGCTCTTAAAACCATTGAGTGTGCTGAACAAATAGCATCAAAGTCTGCAACTGCTGCTTTTCTTTGATACGCCCTTCGTTTTCCAAATATAATATCGCCTTTGTAACTTTTTAATTTTGTTCCAATCACCTCATCTGGTTGCCCAAATCTATCAATCTTAATTTTCCCTGAATCTAAATGTTCAAGGCCGATATATTTATCAAGGGAAGTATTATTGGGTTCTACCCTTTCAGAAATATTGAAACATAGTTGTTCAAATTTAACCTTTCCCCATTTATCCTTTCTCAACTTCATGCTTCACTCTCATTCAAAAGCTCAATAAACGCTTGTTTGTCCGGCAATACTGTCCGGTAGCGGCTGGCAAAGATCTGGTCATTATCTTCCGGCAGAGTAATTTCAACAAGGGTTTCGTTTTTGTCGCGGCAAAGTACAATACCTACGGTTTTATTTTCGTCGGGGAGTTTTACAAAACGGTCATAGTAATTGACATACATCTGCATCTGACCAAGATCCTGATGACTAAGCTCACCAATTTTCAAATCTATCAGAACAAAGCACTTTAAAAGTCTGTTATAAAACACCAGATCAACATGAAAATGTTTTTCATCAAAAGTAAAACGAACCTGTCTTCCGACAAAAGTAAAGCCCTTACCGAGTTCGAGTAAAAAATGCTCTAATTTGTCGAAAATTTCCTGTTCTAATACGGTTTCAGAATAATGGTGATGTTCGGGCAAACCAAGAAACTCTAAAATATAAGGATCCTTTATTGCATCGGAAGGTTTTTCAATAAGATGCCCCTGCTGT
>JAGVOC010000409.1 GCA_020052975.1 Desulfobacterales bacterium
AACTGGCGGAGAGACAGGGATTCGAACCCTGGGTGGAACTTTCGCCCCACACTCGCTTAGCAGGCGAGCGCCTTCGGCCTCTCGGCAATCTCTCCGGATATTGATGGCGGAGGGAGTAGGATTCGAACCCACGGAGCCGTTAGGCTCAACGGTTTTCAAGACCGCCTCCTTAAACCACTCGGACATCCCTCCATACTGAAGGTGTTTTCTCTAACATCTAATAACGTTTAGGTCAAGAAAATTGACATCTTCAACGCTCTCATTGTAATAAAGCATAGTATGTTCAGGTAGTTTGAAATTATGCGGACAATAGAGCCAATTGCAAAAGTCCGAGATTGTCATTCCAGTGAAAACGGGGCACGTAGTGAAGCCCCCGCGCTATCCAGTCTTTTCAAGAACTTCTGGACCCCCGCTTTCGCGGGGGTGACACCTATTATTGAGTTTTGCAATTGCCCCAATATATTAAACAAATTTAATTGGTTGACATTTATAATGTTTTATGGTCTTTATTATCTCCTAAATTTTTAGGTGTTTAAGAATTATTTTGGTTGAAGGGGATAAAAAATGAAACAAAAATATTTAATTATAAAAGACGATGAAAACGACAAGCTCATTATAAGGGAATATGCAGAGCTTGATAAAGAAATATATTCACTGCTTTGCGAGGAAACATATGAAGATTCCAATGTTAAGCAGGCTATATCAGGTGGTAAAGAAGTTCTGGTATCTGCGCTTAGAACCAATAATTTTTATCCTCCGATTTTGCAGGCAGATAAAATATCAGATGCTGTGATGGCTGTTTATGCTTCTGGAAACACTCAACCGGTAGAAATATATATTGATGATATAGAGCATCTGGCTAAAGAGCCGATAGAATTGCTGACTGATGATACTATCGAAAGCGAGTCTGAAGAAATTGATGAAATCTTTGAAGAAAGCTTCGAGGAAAATTATGAAGGAAAAGGCTCGATGGATAAGCTGAAAACGAGCATAAAAATTGCTGAAGATGAATTTGTAGATAATGAAGAAGACCTTTGATTTTAAGGCACATAACATTTGCAGTAATCTTTATCAGTAACCCGGTATATCGGGTATATCGTAATCATGAATGATTTATATATAAGAGTGCATACACAATATTTGATGCTCTCGTAAAAAGCCCGGATTTTCCTTTTTTTTGTCATTCCCGCGGAAGTCCGCCGCGGCGGATCTTTTCAAATTGTTCTGGACTCCCGTTTTCACGGGAGTGACGGGATTTTATACTTTTTATGAGTCCATAAATATTTAATAAATATTTAATTGACTCGTATCTTGTGATATCGTAATAATAACAGAGTAAATAATAAGTTAATTCGATTAATAAATAGAATTCATTCTTGATCTTTAAGTTGGCCTTGAGGTTTATTGTCAGTCTATTAAGGACTTTAACAACATCAGAGGAGGTGCCGATGGAAAAGGAAAGGGATTTTTTTGAAAAATTAGAGAAGAAAGGAGTCTCAAGAAGAGACTTCATGAGGTACTGTACCTTTCTCACTGCCACAATGGGACTTTCATCATCGTTTATTCCCAGGGTAGCTGAGGTATTTGCTGCGCCGGCGCAGCGTCCGCCTGTCGTATGGCTCCAGTTTGCGGAATGCACCGGATGCACGGAATCTTTATTGCGATCAATGTATCCCGGAATTGATCAGCTTGTTCTTGAGATTCTTTCAATAGAATATCATGAAACAATCATGGCTGCTGCCGGGAAACAGGCCGAAGAGAACCTTGAAAACGCCGTCAAGAAATATGCAGGTAAGTTCGTATGCGTGGTCGAAGGCGGTGTAGCCACAAAATATGACGGAGCATACGGAAAAATCGGCGGAAAGACCTTCCTGCAAATAGCAAAAGAAGTATGCCCCAAAGCCGCAGCGGTGATATGTTACGGAACCTGCTCGTCTTTTGGCGGGATCCAGGCGGCAAAGCCGAATCCAGGCGGATATAAAGGGGTTGGTGAAGCAATCGGCATTAAGACTCTCAACATACCCGGATGTCCCCCGAACCCTGTCAACCTGGTTGGTACAATAGTCAGCTATCTCCTCCTTGGCAAGCTTCCTGCTCTCGATAATCTTGGAAGACCTCAATTTGCCTATGGAAAAACAATCCACGATCAATGTCAGAGAAGGTCTCATTTTGAAAACGGCGAGTTTGTAGCCCAGTTTGGTTCCAAAGAGGCTGCAATGGGTTATTGTCTCTTTAAGATGGGATGCAGAGGTCCTGAGACATTCAATAATTGCCCGACAGCAAAATTTAACGACGGCACAAGCTGGCCTGTTGAAGCAGGACATCCTTGTCTGGGCTGCAGCGAACCTGATTTCTGGGATAAGATGAGCCCCTTCTACCAGGAAATGTAAAAACAGTCTTTATCATTGTTAAATAACAATCCTTTTCGAAAAAAGGGAGGAGATAATATGGGTGAAAGAATTACAATAGATCCGATTACCAGAATAGAAGGCCACCTTCGAATCGAAGTCGAAGTGGCCGGAGGCAAAGTAGTAAATGCCTGGAGTTCAGGCCAGATGTTCAGAGGTATTGAAATGATTCTCCAGGGCCGCGACCCCCGCGATGCCCAGCATTTTGTTCAACGCTCCTGCGGAGTCTGAACGTACACACATGCTTTGTCCTCGGTGAGGGCAGTCGAAAATGCAGTTAAAGTCAAAATTCCAAAAAACGCGCGCATAATCAGAAATCTTCTTCACGGCGCACAATTCCAGCACGACCATATAGTTCATTTTTATCATCTCCATGCGCTTGACTGGGTCGATATAGTAAGCGCTCTCAGCGCAGATCCTGCCAAAACAGCGGCACTGGCCGATAATGTCAGCAATGCGCCATGGGGCGGGGCAGTATATTTCAAGGAAGTCCAGCAGAGGATTAAAACTTTTGTTGACAGCGGACAGCTTGGCCCCTTCAACAATGCTTACTGGGGGCATCCTGCCTACAAGCTTCCCCCCGAAGCAAACCTGATGGCGACAGCCCATTATATTGAAGCGCTGAAACTACAGGCAAAATCAGCCAGAATGCATGCTATTTTCGGAGGAAAGAATCCGCACTTGCAGACACTTGTAGTCGGAGGCGTGACATGCGTGGCTGATCTTACACCCGACAGGATAGCAGAGTTTCTGTATATCACAAAAGAGACTCAGGAATTTATCAACAAGGTATATATTCCAGATCTGCTCGCAGTCGCTTCATTCTATAAGGACTGGGGTGCAATAGGCGGCACGAACAATTTCCTCGCATGGGGGGAATTCCCAGAGGGCGAGAATGAGCCCGAGAGCCTGTTAATGCCGAGAGGCGTCATAATGAAGAGAGATATCGCCGGCATGAAGATGGCGGTTCAGGAAAAGGTCACAGAGCACGTTGCGCACGGATGGTATGAAGACGGCGCTCCGAAGCATCCTTACCAGGGTGAAACCAAACCTAAACACGGCGATTACGTGACGGACAAGAAATACTCCTGGTTCAAGGCTCCCCGTTATGACGGTGAAGCTTGTGAAGTTGGCCCGCTTGCGCGCGTTCTTGTTGCCTATGGAAAAGGCAATAAAGAGATTAAGGCTCTTGTCGACAGCACATTGGCAAAACTTGGCGTTCCAGTTCAGGCTCTCTTCTCAACCCTTGGAAGGACTGCTGCACGGGGCCTTGAGACAATTGCAATAGGAGCTGCAACAGAACGTTGGGTTATGGAGCTTATTGAGAATCTGAAAAGCGGTGACACTAAAACCTACACGGCGTGGGAAATGCCGAATAGCGCTATGGGCGTCGGTTTGAATGACGTTCCGAGAGGATCTCTCGGCCACTGGATTAATATCGAGAACAAGGTCATCAAGAATTACCAGTATGTCGTTCCTTCAACATGGAATCTTGGCCCGAGATGCGAAAAAGGTAAACTGGGACCGATTGAAGAGGCTCTTATCGGAACACCTGTTGCCGATCCCAAGAGGCCGCTTGAAATTCTGCGCACGGTACATTCATTTGACCCATGCATTGCATGCGGCGTGCATGTGATTGATCCGGAATCAAACCAGGTTTATGATATAAAAGTTCTGTAAGCATGTTTTTTAGTTTATCCCTTCGGTTTTCACCCTGCACGGAAGACCGAAGGGATTTTTTTTAAACGAACCTCAAAAAAGTCTAAAATCCCGTCACTCCCGTGAAAACGGGAATCCAGAACAATTTGAAAAGATCCGCCGCGGCTGACTTCCGCGGGAATGACATAAAAGAGCAAATTCATACTTTTTACGAAGCAGTCTTCCTTGATTCAGAAATAAAAAGGCTATATGAAAAACTCTGATTTTTGTTGAAATGAATGGATTGGACTGGCAGATAAGCAGAGAACTTTGCATAGAAAGAATACAATGAAACAAAAACACATCATGATTCTCGGGATAGGCTGTATACTTTTTACCGATGAAGGTTTTGGAGTACGTGTTATAGAAAAATTGCAGGAGCTTTACGAGTTCCCGGAGAATGTTTCTATTGTGGACGGGGGAGTCCTTGGGCTTAATCTTCTCGGAGTTATATCCGAAGCCGACCATTTGATTGTTGTGGATGCTGTCCGGAATAAAGAAGGCGCAGGTTCTCTTTACCGTCTTGAAGGAGATGCCATTCC
>JAGVOC010000041.1 GCA_020052975.1 Desulfobacterales bacterium
ATGCGAGAACGGTGTACGTGGCCAGTACGAGGAATCTCTTATCGGTGTGCCGGTGCCGGACCCCGAGAATCCGATCAATGTGGTAAGGGTTATCCGTTCTTTTGACCCGTGCCTTGCCTGTGCAGTGCATATTATCGACCCGCAGACAAACGAAGTCAGAAAGTTTATTGTTGAATGACGGAAGATCCAGGGACTTTCGATCAGCATAACTCAGGGGGAGACGACGTCTCCCCCGAAAAAATTGTTATTCTCTGCGTGGGGAACGTGCTCTTATCAGATGAAGGAGTGGGTGTGCACGTGGCCAATGAGCTCCTGAAGATTGATTTCCCGCCGAATGTTTCGGTTTTCGAGGGGGGTACTGACGGCTTTCGCCTCATAGACATCATCACCGGCGCTGACCGCCTCATCGTTGTCGACGCGGTGAAAGGGGGCGGAGACCCTGGGTCTCTCTACCGCTTTGATATCGATGATGTAACGCATTCACCATCAGGCTTCAAGACTTCCGTGCATCAGATCGGTATCCTGGAGGTTATTCATTTGTCCGAACTGATAGGGAAAAAACCCCGGACAACGATCATCGGTGTGGAGCCGAAGTCCCTCGATATGGGCATGGAGCTGACACCGGAAATCCAGGCCAAGATGCCGCGGATTCTCGAACTGATACATGAAGAAATCGCCCGTTCAGTCTGATTTTGAACTGCCGGGAGATTGGAAATTTACTCGTCATGCCCCTGACCGTCCCGCTCAGTTTTTAGACGCTTTATTCTTTTCTGCAATATCCCCCTCCCAATCTGTATCGAGCACACGCTTGACCGGAGAATACAGTATTTTCCCTTAGTAAAAATACTACAGAGAAACTGGAAATTGGCTTATATCTTTTCACTGCTGGTTTTTGCTAAAACACTGCATGGGGAAATTAGGAGTTGAAAAATATCCATTCTTTGCTGAATCGAAGCGACTTTTCAAGGCATTCCACAAGCTTCTTGTCATCCTCTTTATCTGTCTCATTGCAGTGTCTGTCGCGCTCGCCGATGAAGTCACCTATTTTTACGATGACGCAGGGCGGCTTGTCAGAGTTGCAGATCCGTCAACAAATGCACAGGTTCTTTATCAATATGATGAAGTCGGAAATCTTCTGGGCATAAGCAGCGGTACTTTCACCGCTGGCCCTCCCGTACTTGACAACATCACCCCTGGATTCTTGGTAAAAGGTTCTAAAGCGTTTGTGAGTATCACAGGGCAGAATCTTATTACAACAAAAGAGTTATCCTCTGATAATCCTGACATAACAATTTATGTTCTCAGTGTGTCCGACGCTGAAATTAAAGCAGCTGTAATAATTCCATTGAGCGCTGTTTCCGGTGCTGTTCACTTCACTGCTGTCACACTGTATGGTTCTGACAGCATTCAGGCCTCAATAACAGACGCTACTCTTCACTTCAGCCCCGAATATATTGCATTGTCACCCGGCATAAGCGGGACTATCACGGCAAATATTTCCCCTCCTGTCAATACAGATATAACAATCATACTCCATAATAGCAATCCGACAATTGCGTTGGCGCCAAGATTCTTCACAATTATTTCATCGGGAATATCAGATTTTTCTATTGATCCATTCAATGCCGGATATTCCACCATCAGCTCAGGTGAAGCTGAAACAATTGTTAATGTGACCGAAAGCACTATTGCAAATTCTCTCCCTGTAAGTATTTTCAAGGAACAGGAACAGGTGAACACTTCTTTCGTATATGCAATGCCTTTAAGTATCTACTATGAACCACAGGCGGGTATCTCAACGGTGAATGCATTTCCTGTTAGCGTCTATAGGGATCTGATGCAATCCATTGTTACATTTCAGGCTCTTCCTGTTAGCGCTTACAGAGAGACGGGATACGGAAATCCTGTCGTAGTGACATTGCCTGTAAGTACACAGATATCTGTGCAATAGAAAAATTTATATTTAATAGTTTTCAACAAGGAGGACATAAAAATGATACATATTGTTCTGTTTTTATTCATCTCTTTCTTTCTCTTTATGGGAAATGCATATGGCGCATTTGTAAGCGGCAGTACAGGCGTTGACGGGGCATTCAGTCCAACTGCGAATACAGCGCTTCAGGTGCCTTCAAATGGTGTATTCAATTTCACAACCGTAAATATCCCTTTTAATGTAACCGTTACCTTTAAAAAGAATGCAGCCAATACACCTCTTCATATTCTTGCGACAGGGAATGTCACAATCGCAGGGGCAATCAGTGTAAACGGGACAGATTCGGTAGATTCGGGTGGTGGCAAGGGTGGACCAGGCGGCTTTGACGGCGGAAACGGAGGGTATGTCGCAACAGCATCACTTCCGGGTGGCAAAGGATCAGGCCCCGGAGGCGGAGGAGGAGGAAGTTCCACCTGCGCGTATGGTGGCGGAGGAAGTTTTGGGTCCGCAGGCACCGCGTATACCGGTACAAATTGTGGAGCAGCAGGTTCTGTATATGGAAATTCAGAGCTTCAGCCATTAACAGGAGGCTCGGGCGGTGGAGGCGCGTATGCCGGCAACGCTGGAGGAGGTGGAGGAGGAGCCATACTTATCGCATCTTCAGGAACAATAAATATCATCGACATGTACACAAGAATAACAGCTAACGGGGGGAATGGCTCTGGCAAAGGCGCTGGAGGAAGCGGAGGTGCAATAAGGCTCATAGCCAATACTATAACAGGGAACGGTACTATTGAAGCAAAAGGTGGTACCGGGTACGGTGTAGGAGGATACGGCCGAATCAGGCTCGAAGCGTATACCGTCAACAGGACGGCAGGCCCTGTATTTGTGTACTACCCGCCGGCCAGTGTTTTCCTTGCAAATACCCCTACCCTAAGAATTACATCCATCGGTGGCTTGATCGTGCCTGCAAGCCCGGCAGGGTCTTTTTCCACACCGGATGTAATTCTTCCGGCCACAACAACAAATCCTGTTACCTTAACGTTAGATGCATCATATATTCCTGTGGGAACAACCGTCACTGTATCTGTATTGCCAAAGTTCGGGAATGCCAGCAGTGTTACCGCAACCTTGAGCGGCGCTCTCGAAACATCGACTGCCTCAGCAGCCGTAACTCTTCCATCGGGGAGTTATGCAAGTATCATACAGGCATATGCCGTTTATACATTACAGACAGCATTCTATTGGGAAAGTGAAAAAATTGAAAGGGTAAGAGTAGCAGCAAAACTTGGCGAAGAGTCTGAAACTGTCTATATAACTGAATCCGGCAGGGAGATAAAGTCGGCTGAGCCCATGGCAAAACTCAACGGCTGGTAAAGTTCAGCCGGACAGATAAATTTAAAGAGGTATTCATGAAACAATTGCTGATTCTCTGTTTGATAATAGTTGCGGTGTCCCTTGCTTCGTTTGCATATGCATACGAAACCCAGACAGCCGGTAACATTCCTCTAAACGATGGAATAACAGCCATCGCTGTCAATCCTTCAGCCGGCATTGCAGCGGGTGTGAGCAAGACGACGAGGGCACTGTACATAATCGACACCTCCATAAACTCAGTCATCAAGCGTATTCCTCTTGGTATCACTCCTGTAGCTATTGCGTTTGACGGAACCGGAAATCATGCAGTCGTTTCAACCTCGGAAGGCATCCTTCAGTTCATCGATCCTGAAACAGAGAACATTACTAAAACACTCACTCTTCCCGGCAAAGTCGGTGCTGTTTCTGTCCACATCTCCTCCATTCCGAATATCATCTATATCGCCACCGGTAACAACCTCATCATGCTCGATGCATCCACAGGGCAGATCATCAAACAAATCTCTTTTTCCGATTCGATAACAGGCATCGCTTTTGACCAAACTCTTAATTACCTCCTTCTGACTTCAGAAAGCAGGAATGTCTTGTCTGTTTATAATGCTCAGACATTGGAGGCTGTAACTGTTATAAAAACAGCTAATATCCCTGCCGGAATTGCCATCAATCCGTCAACGCACATAGCTCTTCTCACAAATACCGATGGCATGAGCATCTCCATCGTTTCTCTTGACAAAATGACACTTCTTGACACAATCCCCTTTCATGAAAAACCTCTTTCTGTCGCAATCGATGCAGACGCCAACATTGCCCTGATAGGTCATAAATCCGGGATCGCCATCATCAGGCTCGAAAACCCTGTATCTGTCATCGACAGACTTATTCCCGAAAGCAGCACGGCAGGCGATCCGGGCTTTTCCCTTTCGATAGAAGGCTCGAAATTTGTCCGCGAATCAAAGGCCAGTTTTAATCTCAGGGAACTTGAAACAACCTTTGAAAGCAATAATAATCTCAGGGCGCTTGTTCCATCAGATGAACTCTTTTCCCCTGGAGATTTCCCTGTATCGATCACAAACCCATCACCGGGCGGGGGCATATCGAACAGCCTGATTTTTAAGATATTTAATCCGATGCCCAAATTAGAAGCAATTTCCCCTGAAACAGTAGCTCTCACGGCGCCTTCCGTCACCGTGAGGGTTATGGGGAAGAACTTTCTTCCCAATTCAGTCATCAATTTCAATGGCCAAAACATGAAAACACGCTTCATCAGCAGCATCCTTCTTGAGGTCGGAATTGACCTTTCAGGCGTCGTAACGCCTTCACAGTATCCTGTCACCGTTATAAACCCCACACCTGTCAGTTTCACTTCCAATCCGGTCTTCCTAACTGTTGTTCCTGAAGACGAATATAATTCAAAAGCCTTAAAGGAAGAGGCAAAGAAAGAAGTTTCGGATAAAACAACCGGTTCCCTGACCGGAAGGATTCTTAATACGCAAAAGCAGCCTATTGAAGGAGTAAAGGTAGCAATAAAGAACATCTCTGCTGAAACAGACGCAAACGGGAATTTCACGCTGAATAGTGTGCCCTCCGGCAGACAGCATCTCATGATCCACGGATCAACGGTGAAAGAAAAAGACAGCCATTATCCGACCATCCCCCTTACCGTAAATATCGAGGCCGATAAAATCAATCCCATGCCCTTCCAGATTTATCTTCACCAGCAGAAAAGCAGAAACTTCAGGCATATAGACCCGAACGAAGATACTATTCTCACCGATGCTGAAGTGCCGGGCTTTGAATTAAGGATCCCGAAGGGGGTAAATATTACCGGCTGGGATGGAAAACGGAATCTCAAGATTTCGGTCAGAACAGTGCCTACAGACAGGCTTCCGGTAAAACCGTTGCCGAATAATGCCTTCGTAAGAACAGTCTACATGTTCTATTTCGACAAAATCGGCGGTGGAATACCCAACCAGCCTATACCCATAAAGTCACCGAACGATCTCGGACTTCTTCCCAAAGAAAAAGCCGTGCTCTGGTATTATGACGAATCGCCGAACGAAGGCGAAGCGCCGAATGACTGGGCAATTGCGGGAACAGGCACAGTTACTCCTGACGGAATGTACATTGTCTCCGATCCCGGAGTCGGCATACCAAAGTTCTGCTGCGGGGCAAGTGCGTGGGGTGGTACAGGAACTAGCGGCCCTCCTTCCGGTAATGATGGTAGCTGTAATCATGGCTGTTGTGGTTCAGCAGGTGGAGGAAACGGAGGCGGTGGAGGTGGCGGCGGTGGCTTCAGTGGGCCGGGCCCTAGCGGACCATCCGGCACAGCAGGCGATCCGGTTGACCTAGCTACAGGATTTTTCATCTATTCAAAAACAGACTTTTATCTGCCGGGGGTCATACCGGTAAGTATTTCAAGGTATTACAGGAGCGGCGACACCAACTTCAGCACATTCGGCAGAGGCGCCTATTTTGAATACGACTGGTGGCTGGGAGATTACGGAGATATGCTTCTGCTCGTAAAGCCCGGCAATTATCAGTACAGATTTCCAAAACAGACAGACGGCACATATATCAATACCACAGACCCTCTATTCAGTGGCGCGGTGGTCACCCATAATGCGACTGACGACACCCGGACACTCAGCATGAAGGACGGGACAAAATACAAGTTCATTTACAAAGACAGGTATTCAGGCGAACTAATTGAGATAGAAGACAGGAACAGCAACAAACTAACTCTAACCAGAATGCCGCGCTCTGCCACAGGTGATGATCAAGGCGGATATCTGACAAAGATCACCACCCCTGAAGGACGAACTGTCACATTTAATCTGACTTATTCAGGTCAGACACCATCAGGGTTTTTCAGAACAGATGAAATCATCGATTCAACCGGAAAAAGCGTGAAATATTACTATGAATTAGATCCTTTGAGTTACTACCAAAGGCTTAAGAAAGTCATTTATCCTGACAAAAGCACCCTCGAATACCAATATGACTCTCAGAGCAGAATGTCCGGCATCATCAACGAACGGGGAATTCTCGAAGTAGTCAACGAGTATTATCCCGACAACCCGAATAATCCATATCAGAAATACAGGATATATAGACAAACCCACGCCGATGGCGGTAAGTATACCTTTAATTATGTTGTTGCAGGGGGCTATGTCACCGAAACATCTATGACTGCTCCCAACGGAGCGGTGACTACATGGAGGTTCAACAGTGATCGGTATATATCCGAAAAAACTGGCCCTGACGGAACAACCACCTATAACCGGGGACCCGGAACGAACCGGATTCTTTCGGTCACAGACCCGGCGGGGAGAAGCACTTCGTATACCTATGATGATAAAGGAAGGGTAACTGCGCTGACGGATAATGCCGGCAATACAACCACATATCAATACGAAAATACTTTCAGTATGGTAACGGGCATGACCAACGCCCTGGGTCAAACAACGAACATGACATATGATTCCAAAGGAAACGTTGCCACAATGACCACGCCGGACAACCAGACAACCTCTTACACTTATAATTCAATCGGCAAGCCGCTCACGGTAACAGATGCATTGGGATATGTCACAACAATGGCATACGATACAGCCGGGAATCTCACGAGCGTAGAAGACCCTTTGGGGTACACTTCCACGATGGCTTACGACAGCCTCGGCAGACTGAATACCATGACAGACGCAAAAGGCAAAAGCACCGATTACACCCATGATGCGATGGGAAGGATAACGGAAGTAGAAGACCCGTTGGGAGGGATAACCAGATACGGATATGATCTGAAAGGAAATCTCATCATGGTTGCGGATGCAAAGAATCAGGTCATCAGATACGAATATGACCAAAGGGACAGGCTGAAGAAGATGACAGACCAGCTTGGAAGAATCGAGACTTATTCTTATAATACGAGCGACAATCTCGTTTCCGTCACCGATAGAAAAGGACAGACGACGATATATACATACGATCTGATGAACAGGATGACGAGGGCGGATTATGCGGACGGCAGCTATACGGCATATACGTATGACAGCGCCGGTCGGCTGACGACGATTAATGACAGCATTTCGGGAACAATATCTTATACCTATTCCGGCACAGGCTGCGGAAGCGGCTGCAGCAGCGCAGCCGACAAGGTAGTGCAGGAAGTCACTCCTTTTGGTACAATTGATTACACCTATGATGCAATCGGGCGAAGGACGTCGATGACGGTCTCCGGACAGCCGACTTTGACCTACGGTTATGATGCGAATAGCAGATTAACCAATGTCATTGCGAGCGGAGCGTGGCAATCTCTCAGTTTTGCTCTTGATTATGATGAGGTCGGAAGAAGGACATCAGTTTCGCTTCCAAATGGTGTCACCACAAATTATTCTTACGACAATGCAAGCCGACTGCTGAACGTCGGGCATTTAAATCCTGCCCAGCAGGTTCTCGAATCCCTCACCTATACCTATGACGCGAATGGTAATCGGATCAGCATGAACAGACCATCCGTAGCTTTGCCTTTGCCGAACCAGGTTTCTAATACCTCTTATAACGACGCCAACCACATGTTGTCGTTCAACGATAAGAACATCATCTACGATGAGAATGGAAATATGACAAGTGTTACGAATGCCTGCGGCACAACGAATTATACCTGGGATGCAAGGAACAGGCTTGTAGGTATTCAAGGGTTTGATGCTCTTTGCTCTCCACTCCCAGCTTCTTTTAACTATGATGCTTTGGGCAGAAGGATCGAAAAGACAATCAACGGCAGAACTCTTCAATATGTTTATGACGGTCTCGATATCGTGCAGGAGATTGAGAACGGATTACCTTCGGTGAATTATATTAGAACCTTGAATATCGATGAACCATTGGCAAGGATAAAAGCTGACGGAATGGTGAGATATTATCAGACAGATGCGTTAGGTAGTGTTATTGCATCGACTGATGACATAGGTGTAGTGAAGACAACATATGTTTATGATCCATTCGGAAACGTTATGATTTCCGGTGAAGCCTCAGATAATCCCTTTCAGTATACGGGCAGAGAAAATGACAACACAGGGTTGTATTACTACCGAGCACGTTACTACTCGACAGAGTTGCAGAGGTTTATTAGCGAAGATCCTATTGGGTTTGATAGTTGGGATGTAAATTTTTATGTAATGGTCGGAAATAATCCGATTAAGTTTACCGATCCAATTGGATTGCTTCCTCGAAATAGAGGTGATTGTAATAGATATCTTAGCTGTTGCAAGAAAAATGGCGATTATTGTTGTTTAGCTTATTATGCATGCAGGTTCTTTGAAGACGGTGAGTGTTCCAAATGCATGAGAGGCTGTTTGTTAGATGAAAAGAAGTGCGGTACTTGGAAAAAGGCTGTTCCAGATCACTCCTATTGTGCGGGATTCTGTTTTTACGAATGTCGAGATCAATTGTTGAAATATCTGAATCACTTTTCTTGGAATTACTGAAACATGCTCATACTAAAATATTTTAATCATATCCCAATTATAGTTTTCAGTCTGTTGAGCGTTGCAGATGACTAAAAATTCTGATAAGCAAACTTGGATAAGAAAGGTAAAAAGCTATTTGATTTTTACCTTGGTGGGTGGAATAGTTTATTGGGGGCCTTATATTGTGTGTCGCTGGGTTTTTGGAGAGCACATGATCTGGTTTATTTCGATAACCATCTTAGTACCATTAATAGTTGCATACGTTTATTTTTTTGTATGGCGAAAAATGAAGCGTCTGGAATCACCAAAAATAATAGCTTTTTTCATGTTGCTTGGAATTTGGTTTTTCGGGCCGTTGGGCTTAGCAATTGGTGAACTTCCTCGCGGAGCAATTTTGGATGTGAGAGGCTTCTTATCGCTGTGGGCTGCTTTCCCGTTGTCTACCTTCATGCTGGCAACCTATAACTATTCTATCTTGAGCTTAATGATAGCAACCTTTATATTAATGATATTTGCAGTTGTTTTTAAAGAGAAGAAAAAGAGTTGAGAGAAAAAAGAAGTCTCCGAAAGTTTATTAGGATGAAAGAAATGACCCCTTCATTTCCCTCTCCGTCACCCAACCCTTACCAAATCAGGCTTCTAATACTTCTTATAACAGTGCAAACCAGATGTTGTCGTTTAATGACAAGAACATCACCTATGACAACAACGGTAATATGACGAGTGTTACCAATTCCTGCGGAACTACCAATTATACATGGGATGTGAGAAATCGGTTGATTGGTATCCAAGGCTATACCTCTACCTGTACCTCCCTTTCTGCCTCTTTTAAGTATGATGCACTTGGAAGGAGAATGGAAAAGACTATCAATGGAAGGACTATCCAATATCTCTATGACGGTCTCGATATCGTTCAGGAAATCGAAAACGGCTTGCCGTCCGTCAACTATATCCGTACGCTGAATATAGATGAACCTCTGGCGAGGATCGAGGCTGATGGAACGGTTAGATATTATCAGACGGACGCTTTGGGCAGTGTAATCGGACTGACAACTGAAAACGGACAACAGTCAACTGTTTATTCTTATGATCCGTTCGGAAACACAACCATCTCCGGTGAAGCATCAGATAATCCATTCCAGTATACTGGGAGAGAAAATGACGGGACAGGATTGTATTATTATCGGGCAAGGTATTACAGCCCTGAGTTGCAGAGGTTTATCAGCGAAGATCCGATATTAACCTCCCATAATTCCTATATTTATATACCCCTTCTTTTTGGTGACCCCGTAGCATTACATAAATATCTCTATGCTGCGAATAATCCCATTAATTATTCTGATCCAGAAGGATTTGGAATAGGCGACTGCTTCAAGTGTTTCTACTACATGATTCAATGTGCTCGTAAAGGAACAAAGTGTAGAGAAGACAAATGTAAAGAAGAGGAATATGTATCAAGCGACACTCTATTTAGAGTCTGTCCATAAATTATAACTATTGGAAACAAAAAGAGAAATGGTAAAATTGCAGAGAAAACAAAAAACGTGGAGGAAGCCTTGAAACTA
>JAGVOC010000073.1 GCA_020052975.1 Desulfobacterales bacterium
GGATTTTTTAACGTTCATCTGTCATTCCGGCTTGTCCGGAATCTTTCCGATGGCTTCCAGGAAGGATTCCCGACGCGCTTCACTTGCGGGAATGACAGTTTTTTAATTTTCTTGATCGTTTATACACAGACACTAATTAGCCTATGCACAGCATACCATCTCGGATAGCGTGTATTGCATGGAGATAAAACGATGAGAAAGCAGATGAAGGAGACATAAGGAACATGATGGTATATAAAAGTGCCCTCAACGCTATTTTATCAAAGGCCACGTACTATGCGCTATGCGCTATGCGTTGCACACTATGCTTTGTTATTGTTTTCTTTTTCGCGTGTGCGGCAAGATCCCCACTGCCGGAAAAGCCCTCAGGAGAATACATCTGGCCTCCGCCTCCTGAGACTCCAAGGATCAAATGGCTTACTCAGTGGTCAGACTCTCAGAACCTTAAAAAAGTTAATCCTCTCGATGTAGCGATAGGAGAGGCCGTGCTCCATGTGCTGTTCAGGCCGAACGGAGTCGTTTCTGATGATGCAGGGAATGTGTATGTTGCAGATTCACAGCTCAAGAAAATTTTTGTCTTTGACATGGAAAAACAAAACCTGCGATTCCTGGGCGAAGGAACTCTTAATGCACCCATAGGCCTTGCGATTGACAATAAGAGAGGAATTATATTTATTACAGATTCAGGAAAAGATGAGGTATATTGCCTTGATAAAAATACCGGAAAGAGTATTATGCCGATCAAAAAAACCGTGAAATTCAATAACCCTTCCGGCATAGTCTATGATGAACAGCGAGAGAGACTGTATATATCCGATACCAAGAATCACATCATCAGGACGTTTGACAAAGAGGGGAACCCTCTTTCAACAATAGGGAAAAAGGGCAGGGATGATGGTGAATTTAATAGCCCGAGTTATCTAGCCCTTGACAGAAATGGAAGGCTTTATGTAGTTGACACCCTGAATGGCAGGGTTCAGATATTTGACCCTGAAGGAAAGTTTGTGAAAAAATTCGGAAGATTTGGGAATACCCCCGGCTACTTCTCAAGGCCGACTGGCATAGGCGTGGATTCGGAAGGACATATCTACGTGGCGGATGCCGCATTCAGCAACTTCCAGATTTTCAATGATAAGGGAAGGCTTCTTTTGTGGATTGGTAAGGCAGGGATAGGAGCAGGTGAGTTTTCTGTTCCCGCTGGGATTTATATAGACAGCCAGGACAAAATTTATGTCACTGATGTATTTAACAGGAGGGTACAGGTATTCCAATATCTGAAGGAAAAGAAATAACGTGAACTGAAATGGGAATATAGTATTGAACCAAAAAAAACGCATCTCTTTTATAATCATATGCCTTTTTTTTTTAATACCTCTCTTACCTGCAAAATCTGAAGCCCAGATGGCGCAAGCATCTTATGCGCATCTAAAAAAGTTCCGTCTAACAGGGCTAGTGGAGCTTTCATACCGTGATTACAGCGTTTCATCCACATATTATGGAAGGAAGACAGAAAGTGAATGGACAAGCTTCGAACAGCGCTACAAGCTTGGTCTGCAGGGGTATGTATACCATCCTAAACTCATGTACTTCAAAACAAGTGTAACATTCAGAAAAGAAACGATAGACAGGAAGTCAGTCGGTAATTATGATGTGAAAGATATCACTTATGATTTATCAGCTTCTTTCATGGCGACCAGACCTATATCGTTGAGTGTTTACGTTATAAAGACTGATTCTACGATAGAAGGGGCGGTAACTGGATCCTACGATTACATCTCAAATTTTTATGGGGCAAGTCTCTATTTCAGAAACAGAAAATACCCGGACATAGGACTTGAGTACAATCACTGGGATTATACGAGAGAGAGGGAAAAAGGCTTCAGGGTCATGGATGTACATCCGGGTGAGGGACTTATTATCGATAAGAAAAGAGTAAAGGAAAAGACAGATATCGACAGATTCAGCATACACGTGAACGGATCTCTGAAGACGATTAATACAAATTATAACATAACCGGCTATATAACGGATTATGCAAGCCCGTTCAGGAATTACACGGGGGAAAATATCACCGCCAATACGTATACGGTAATCAGGAAAGAAAATCAGCTTGCAACATCCTTTCAATACTCTGATATAGATTTTTACAAACTGACGCGGTATATGGCCAGTGTAAGATTGTTCCCTATCGGCCGGCTTCACCACAGATACGAATATGAATATCTCACCTCCGAAACCGGAAGCATTGAGACAGATTCACATACTATCAGTAATTATTTGCGCTACAGGTTTTCAAGGCTGATATTTGGTACCTCGCAATTACGCTACAGGCTCGGAAAACGGAACGGTGCCAGGGAGGATTCATATGATATTAACATAGGACTGAATTATGGCAGGCCGATAAAGGATTTTGACTTTACCTCGTATTATAAGTTCAACCTCGGCAAGGATGAGAGACGCGGAGAATATAAGTATATGGAAAATTCTCTGGGCATCGGCCTGTCCACAGGGAAGTTCCGACTGGGGAAGATATATGCAACCTATGACATTGCACTCAGGAAATATGATTTCACTTTTCCCGTCAACGAAGATGATTTTTTTGATTTAGAATCTGAAGAATCATCTCCGGTATCAGCCAAAACTGATTCTCTTGAACACAAAATCAGAGTGGGGATAAACGGGAGGGGACCCGGCAGGGCTTACTGGAACATTGAGGCTGAAGGCAGATTTTTCGATTCGGAGAATCAGGGCCAGGAAGTAGTATTCTGGCTTGGAGAAGAACAGTGGGCAGAGGAAATCAGGCACTATACCCTCACTGGAGATATCGGCTACCCTATCGGACAGAGGGGACTGGCTACCGTGAGCGCAAGTTATCTAACAGGACAAACCAATTCGGAGGATGTGGAAAAATATTATTACGAAGTCCGTCTCAATTATCGCCTGTTAAGAAACTTGAACTGTATCGCATGGTGGAGGGAGGAATGGCGAAACAAAGGCTGGTGGGCCGGAAGGCCTACTGCCGAAACCTTAAGGAGAACTTATGGATGGAAGACCAGGGAATATCAGGTGGAAGTCTATTATTCATTGCACAGGATAAGAATTTCTCTTGAATATAAAGTGTACAGGTTGGAGGAGGGTCCTCTCAGTTCAGACTATAAACGTCTTTATCTGAGATTGAGCAGGACATTTTAACCCTTGCACTATACTATGGTATACGCTATACGCTCTATATTTCTATGTATTGCGCTCATTACATGTGTTGGTTGTGCTACTGATGGATTGGAAACACAGAACACGGAAGCCGTCATTCACGACACAGAACCTGTCTGGCCTCCCCTACCTCAAACAACAAGGATTCAATATGTAAGAAGCATTTCCGGACCATCTGATATCGGGATGAAGAAATCATGGCTCAGGAAAACAATGGACACTCTAATGGGGAAAGACGAAACAGTTGAAATGTTGCTCAGGCCATACGGGGTTTTTGCCGATGCTGCAAGGATTTACGTAACAGACCCCGGAACCCGACTTCTCCATGTTTTTGACATGAAAGCAAGAAAATATCTGAAAATTAAACAAGCTGATAAAAAGGAGTTGCTATCTCCAATCGGGGTGGCAGTTGATATAAACGGGGATATATATCTTTCCGATTCTGTATTGAAGCGGATATTTCTCTTCAACAGAGAGGGGAAATATCTGAAGGACATAGGATCAGATGAGGTATTTATCAGGCCTGCAGGCATAGCGCTTGATGGAGAAAGACTGTATGTGGTTGATACACACGGTCATAGGATCGGCGTATTTTCAAAGACAGACGGTTCTTTCCTCTTCAGTTTTGGCAAAGATGGCAGTAGAAAAGGAGATTTTCATTATCCTACGAATATTTTTATCGGTAAAGACGGGCTTCTCTATATAGCAGACTCGATGAATTTCAGGGTGCAGATTTTTGACAGGGATGGTCACTTCATTTCAACGTTCGGCAAACATGGCGATGGTTCAGGGGATTTTTCAAAACCCAGAGGGATAGCTGTGGATTCTGATGGTCATGTGTATGTAGTTGATGCGCTTTTTGATACTGTCCAGGTATTTGATAAGGATGGCAGGCTTCTTCTTGCTTTTGGAAAGACAGGTCGAGAAAAAGGAGAAATGATCCTTCCCGCAGGTCTGTTTATTGATGGAGAGGATAGAATTTATGCAGCGGATTCGTATAATAATAGAGTACAGATATTTCAGTATATGAAAAACAAACAATGAACGGTAAACGGACAAAAAAATTTTTCATTCTGTATTTTTCATTTTGTATTTTAATGGTAATTCCCTTTTTAGTTCAGGCCGGGATACGTGATACAAAACATAACCTGTCTGTTTCAGGCATGGGAGATGTGAAAGCGGTAAGTGAAACGCAAATTTGCATCTTCTGCCATACCCCTCATAACGCGTCTCCTGCCCATCCCCTCTGGAATCATGAGCTCAGTGCGGTTGTAAATTATATAAACTACGCGAGTCCCACCTTGCAGTCTTATGCGTCTGAGGCAGAAGCGCCACCAATCGATGGGCACTCAAAACTCTGTTTGAGCTGCCATGATGGAACTGTGGCAATCGGTTCGATTGTGAGCAGATTTGATGAAATTATGATGGTGACAGTTCCAGGCGTCATCGATGACTCAGGGAAACTTATTGGAGGACCGGGATATCTCGGGACAGACCTTTCAGGAGGACATCCGATCTCCATTGTTTTTGATGAAGCGCTGGCGAATAAGAGAAACTCGGCAGACCCTCCTCTTTCCCGCCTTAACTGGCCTATAAACGACCCAGATATAAAACTTCATCCAACACAGGGGAGGTACGGAGTCCAGTGCACATCATGTCATGACCCCCATGGCAGCAAGGCAGCAGGAGAGTGGCCTCCGTTCTGGCATAAAGCAACACACGATGAAGTCTGTATGGTATGTCACGAGGCAATACCGCCGGGGGATATAGAATGGTAAAAATGCAATTAAAATATTTTCCCTCTTCTCTAAAGAGCCCTCATATGCCACCCCTCTTTTATAAAGAGGGGTCAGGGGAGATTTTTTGATGAATATAAAATCAATTATAAAAGCTATATTAGTATTATTTGTTATTGGGATACTTTTTATCTCTCCCCACCCGCTTTATTCAGACTCCGGCAAGGGGCGTTCTCATGGCGACAGGAGTAAGCTTCTTAAGGGTTGTGCAAGCTGTCATAAAGGTCATGGCGTATTTAACACTCCCATGCTTTCGGAAAGGAAAGAGTTTGTATGCTTCCGGTGTCACGGACACAGTATTTATGCAGAAAATGCAAAGAGAGCCGGAGATATTGCAGAGGATGTCAGGACAACAAATATTCAAAGGGAATTCGAGAAACCATATCGTCATCCGATTGAAAAAATAGGGATTCACAGGTACGGAGAAGTACTGCCTGAGACAGATCCATCCATGCCAAGGCATTCAGCATGCGGAGACTGCCACCACCATCACTATGTGAAAAAAGAAAATAAAATGTCGGGTGTTAGGGGCACAAACAGAGACGGATTAAGGGTGCGGATAACTTCTGAATATGAACTCTGCTTTAATTGTCACTCGTATAGCGCAAACCTTCCTGCAGACCAAACCAATAAAGCAGAGATTTTTAATATCTCGAACCCTTCCTTTCATCCAATCGTCACCCCGGGGAAAAATAGCGATGTGCCAAGCCTTGTTCCTCCTTTAACGACTTCGAGTCTTATACAATGTACTGACTGCCACAATAATGACGACGCTGCTGGTCCAAAAGGTCCGCATGGCTCAACCTATAGATATATATTAGCCAAAAACTATACGACAATTGACAGTGCAGAGGGTCCTTTTCAATATGAACTCTGTTATAGCTGCCACCGAAGGAGCAGCATTCTCAGCGATGAAAGCTTTCCGTTACATGATTTGCATATTTCGACAGTCGGTACCTCATGCAGAACATGCCATAATCCTCACGGGAGTATTCAATATACACATATGATAGAATTTAATAGAGCATCTGTTATGCCATCAAACAGCGGGCAACTTGTGTACATGGATTCCGGGAGTAGGGCCGGGCAATGTTTCCTTAACTGTCATGAGAAGGATCATGATCCGGCCGTGTATCCAGGATCTGTTCCAACTCAGGTTCCGTCACGATATCCGTCACGATATCCTTTAAGGAAGTAAGATCAATCAGCATTCCAGGCAACAGACAGAAAAATATTTTACGAAACCTCGAAGATACACTCGATTTCCACCGGCGCATTCAAGGGAAGCACGTTTACTCCTACTGCAGAGCGGGCATGCCTGCCCGCCTCGCCGAATATCTCGAAGAGGAGATCCGAAGCAGCGTTCAGAACCTTCGGTTGTTCTGTGAAACCGGGTGAAGAGGCAACATATCCGGTTATCCTGATGCACCGGGTAATTTTATTGAGGCTTCCCGTATATGCTTTAAGTACTGAAAGGGCGTTGATTGCCACGGTCCTTGCATCGTCTCTCGCCTCGTCCAGGGTTATATTTTCTCCGACCCTTCCGGTCCTTGTGAGCAGGCCGTCTCTGAAAGGAAGAATTCCGCTGAGGTATAAGAGGTTGCCTGCCTGGGTGCAGGGGATGTAGGAACCCAAAGGCGCCGGTGTTACAGGAAGCTCAATGCCGAGTTCTCTTATTTTCTCTTCTGGCGACATGGCATACTAAAAATAATCATCCAATAATACAAAAGTCAAAATTTACCTGAACGTTGCATACAATACATTGAGAAATCGTCATTGCCCGACTTGATCGGGCAATCCAGAGAAAGGTGCTGGATTATCCGGTCAAGCCGGATAATGACAAAATTGAGCATTACACAACTTTCAATGGTTTGTTAAAGCCCAAGCTCTTCCGGCGTCCCGATCCTGCCAAGGACAGCGGAAGCTGCTGCAACTGCCGGATTCGACAGATAGACCTCACTCCCGGGGTGGCCCATTCTCCCTACAAAATTCCTGTTCGTCGTTGCA
>JAGVOC010000087.1 GCA_020052975.1 Desulfobacterales bacterium
AAGTAAAAAGTCATTCTGCTGTGTTGCGCTTCATCTTTCGTCATTGCAGCGTACCAAAAAGTACGCTTCATTCCTCAAGATTCGCGCGCCTTGCATAATAAGCTTTTTACTTTGCCATCTGAATTTTGGCTTTTTACGAAGCCGTCATGATTGAGGCAAGATACAGTCCTGAGATCGTCTTGCTGTCAATAATTTCACCTTTTGCAATCATTTCAAGGGCGGCTTCCATTTTGACTTCATGGACATTCAGCATTTCATCCCTGTCGAGATTCTGTTTGGCAGGTGAAAGGTCTGTTGCCAAAAAAATATGAATACGCTCGTCAGAATATCCCGGGACAGGAACAATCTCAGTTAATTTTTCCATTTTATCTGCACGATAGCCCGTCTCCTCGATCAGCTCCCTTTTTGCACACTCAAGGGGAGATTCTCCGGGATTCAGGGTCCCGGCGGGGATTTCCCATATATAGCCTCCTGCCGCATACCTGTACTGCTTTATCAATATTACCGCGTTTTGACTCAATAAGGGAACAATAGCCGATGCGCCGGGATGTCTTATGATATCAATATCTAAATTAACACCATTTGATAATGTTATATTATCACTGGCCAGTTTAAACACCCTGCCGGTATATATTGTTTTGCTGCTGTTGATTATTGCAGACATTTTCTCCTGCATGCCTATTTATTATGGCCCGTCAAATTCAGGGCTTCTAAAATCTTTTTTTTGGGAACCTCCCCTTCTCTTATAAACACCGGAAGTTCTCCCGTAAAATCGACAACCGTTGAACCATTACCGCCTCTAAGATCTCCGGCATCAATTATCATATCAACTTGATCAGTTACATCAGGATCAATATCAGAGACACGGAAGCAACCGGGGCTTCCCGAAATGTTTGCGCTGGTTCCTGTTATTGGTCCGCTGACAGCCCTGACAAGTGCCAAAGCAACAGGATGGCCCGGCCTGCGGATACCAATTTTACCGGTACCTCTAGTAAGGTTTGCGGGGAGGCTGTCATTCGCCTCGAATATGATTGTAATTCCTCCCGGCCAGAAGGTCTGCATAACTTTTTGAGCCATCAGAGGAATATTTCGCACAATGCATGAGAGCATCATGTAGCTGTCAACCAGCACGAGCACTGGGTTCTCAGCTGAGCGCCCTTTTATTTTATAAATTCTTTCAACAGCATCGGTATCATAAGCATCGGCAGCCAGCCCGTAAAGGTTCCTGGTCGGAAACAGAACAATCCCGCCTTTCCTGATGACTGATGCAGCTTTTACTATCAAATCATGATCGGGTGTTAAAGGATCAATTTTTACTGTTTTATCCGAAATCTTCAAGTTTTTTTGCCTTCCTTTCAACCTGGAGTGCCATTTCCTTCTTAAAGGCATCCAGCATACCGGCAAGACCCGGATCTGATACTCCAAGGATCTGGACTGCCAGAATTGCGCCATTTCTCGCGCCGGGCTTACCTATTGCAACCGTAGCCACAGGTATACCCGGAGGCATCTGCACGGTTGACAAAAGGGAATCAAACCCCAAAAGAGATGAAGAATCGATCGGAACCCCTATCACAGGAAGAGAAGTATGCGCTGCAAGCACGCCGGCAAGATGTGCCGCATGGCCTGCTCCAGCAATAATTACCTTTATCCCCCGCTCCCTTGCCGTCAAAGCCATCCTTGAAGCTCTTTCGGGGCTCCTGTGGGCCGATGCAACGGTAATTTCAAAGGGAACATCGAACTTCTTTAAAACAGCAACAGATTCTTCCATTACTTCATAATCAGAATCACTTCCCATGATAATTTCGACCTTGGGAAGAATTGCTCTGCGTTTTACAGCCTTCTGTCCGATATCGCTGCGATAATGGGCGCCATCCCAACTTATCTTCGAAACAGCCTGGTAAGCTCTCTCTATCGCTTCAGTTACCGTACCCCCAAGGGCTGTAACTCCAAGGACACGCCCACCATTTGTAACAACAGCGCCATTCTTCATAGCCGTGCCGGCATGAAAGACAACGACATCCTTTACGCGGGCAGCCTCTTCAAGACCCTTTATCGGTATTCCTTTTTTGTATGAGCCGGGATATCCTCCCGATGCCATGACGACACACACCGATGCCCTGTCGTCAATTTCCAGTTTGCACTCATGAAGCTTTTCCTCTATTACGGCTTCCATTATCGGAACAATGTCATTTTTCATGCGGATCAGAAGAGGCTGGGCTTCCGGGTCACCGAAACGGCCGTTGAATTCGAGCACCTTGATTTTGTCTTTGTCTATCATCAATCCCGCATATAACACTCCCTTGTACGGCCTCCCTTCTGCTGCCATTCCGCGCACAGCGGGGATCATGACCTCTTCCATTATCCGCTTATGGAAATATCTGTCAACCACAGGAGCGGGAGAATAGGCTCCCATTCCCCCGGTGTTCAGCCCTTTATCGTTGTCGAACACGGGCTTGTGATCCTGCGAAGAAGGAAGCGGAAGAACACTCTTTCCATCCGTAAACGCAAGGAATGAGGCCTCTTCTCCGACAAGGCACTCTTCAATGACAACCTTGTTTCCCGCGTCCCCGAACTCGCGTTTTACAAGTATGCTGTGAAGGGCCTCAATTGCTTCCTTCTCTGTCGCGCAAACGATGACTCCCTTTCCGGCCGCAAGCCCGTCTGCCTTGACAACCAGAGGAGCGCCTGTTTTGCGAATGTAGGTTTCCGCTTTCCTGTAGTTTGTAAACTCCTTTCCCACAGCAGTCGGGATCCCGTATTTTACCATGAGAGACTTCGCAAAGGATTTACTCGACTCAATTTCAGCGGCTTTCTTTGAAGCCCCGAAAATTTTTAATCCTTCTTTTTCAAACAGATCAACTATCCCGATTGAAAGAGGGGCTTCAGGACCGACAACAGTAAGTCCAATCTTCTCTTTCTTTGCAAACTCAAGCAGCTTTCCGATATCATCAGACCCGATCGGAACGCATTCAGCCAAACCTGAAATACCGGCATTCCCCGGCGCGCAATAGATCTTTTTCACCATCGGGCTCTGCTTTATTTTCCAGATAAGTGCGTGTTCCCTGCCACCGCTTCCGACAACCAGTATTTTCATAAAAACCTCCTGCCAAAAAAGATGTGTTGTGAAGCTCTCCGCTCTGAAAAGCGGGACTTCCCGGCAAGTAAGCCGGGTTTTTTCAATGCTCTCCCTTTTCCGGTCACTGGAACCCTCGAACCCTTGAATCCTTGAATCCTGAATCACCAACTAATTTGGAGATGATCTTATTTTTATAATACTATCTATAACTTCCTGTTTTTTCTTATCAAGCTCAACCCTGCCTATATCTGCGCCCTTTATTCCGCCATCTAACGCGATTTCAGAAAGATAATACTTTCCGTCAGAATCAATGAGGATGTCGATGTGGGCAAAGGGAAACCTGCCCCGGTCCATGATAGCCCGGCATAATTTCTCTTTCTCTTCATCAAGGGCAAAGGGGTTGCTTGAACCACCCGCCGCCATGTTCATCCTGAAATTATCCGGATTATGCCTTGTATAGGCCTCAATATAGTCCCCTGCCACCACCACACGAATATCCGTAAAATTTTCCATGAATGGCTGCAAAATAAAAGGATATGACGATTCCGACATTGATATGAAGCTGTACAGGGTCTCAACCGAGTCCCATTTTCTTATTCCGAATCCGCAATGCATCCGGTCTTCTTTTGTAATTACAGATTGTATTTCCAAACGGTTGTACCGGCTTATCGCGTCTATAAGATTCTTCCTTCTTGAAATAACGAGAGTATTCGGAAGCATCCACTTATTTAATAAAAGCGCCTGGACTACCTTTGAGCCGCTGATTATCTGCGAAAGAGGAGACGGGACACAGCGTACACCCCTTTCAAGAAGATCAATGAGCAATAAACTCTTCAGCCCGCCTGTACCCAGTTTTCCGACAAATATATCGCCCTGACCCACCTCATTATACCGGGCCATCAATTCTTTCGCGCTTGATATTATCATTTCCTCACCTTTTTGTTTTGCTTCTTCCCGCGCCCGTACATGCTGAGTTCGATAAGTCTGTCAAGAAGCTCACTGAAAGATATCCCGGCAGTCTGCGCCGCAATCGGCAAAAGGCTATTGGCAGTCATTCCCGGTATGGTGTTTGTTTCGAGAACGTAAATATCCTTGCCGGACAGAATCATATCCGTTCTGCTGTACCCCCTGCAAAAAAGTGCCTTGTGAGCCATTTTTGCAAATGTCTGGGCTTTTAAAGAGAGCGCCTCATCAATTCGCGCCGGACATATCTCCTTTGTTGCGCCGGTCGTGTATTTTGCCGCGTAATCAAAAAACTCAAATTTTTTATCCGGTATTATTTCAATAATCGGCAAAGCGGTGAGCTTTTCATTTCCTATGACCCCGCCCGTTATCTCAATACCGTCTATAAAAGCTTCTATCAGGACAGTATTGTCATGAGCAAATGCGGTTTTTAAGGCTTCCCTGAAAGACTTTTCCGATCTGACAATCGATACGCCTATACTCGACCCGCCCGAAACAGGCTTTATAACAAGGGGCATACCGAGCATTCTGCTGCAGTTTTCAGGATTAACCTGATCGCCTTTTCTTATAACTAGATAGGGCGGAACCGGAAGGCCCGATTGCTCATAAAGCTGTTTTGAAGCAATTTTGTTCATGGCAATCGCGCTTCCAAGCACACCTGACCCCTGATAGGGAATATTGAGAAGATCCAGGAGCCCCTGGACAGTTCCGTCTTCCCCGTACTGACCGTGGAGTATTATAAAGGCAGCATCTATTCCCGGTGAATCGGATACAAGACGCAACAGGTCTGTTTTAGGATCATACCGGACGACATTGTATTTTGCCTTATCCAAAGCATCATTAACCTGATCGCCGCTTTTCTGGGATACCTCCCGCTCTGACGACACACCGCCCGAAAGAAGTGCAACAGTGATTTTTTTCATGGCATCCGATTCCTTTTTAAATTTACCGGTTTCTCATATCGGAGTTTCCGCTACTTCCGCCCGAATTTGTCGATCAGTTTTTCGGCATAGAGCTCGGATTCCTCGAACATAACAGGCGTGTTCCGCAAAAGGTTTACTTTCATTATCATATAATTAAGTTTCTTCAAAACCCGGTATTTTTCAGCGGTATCTTCCATGCCGGCAAGCAGTTCTTCCGTTTTGCGGATCTCTTTTTTAAGCTCGAGCTCGGGTGGAATATAGTCGGCATTTTTCAATATTTTGTATGCAATGCGAAGATCTTCCGGAACGGAACCTGAATCCTCTAAATCAAGCGGTTTTCCGGCCCCGGGCAGGTTGTCGAATTCGCCCTTTCTCTGGGCATCCAGTATTCTTTCTTCAACAATTTTATCGAAACCGGGTAACATGGCTCAAATCACTCTTGAAGACCTCTGCATAACACCCCCTTTTGTCCGATTACTGCGTCAGGCTCAAATTTCGATCCTCGGAATACTCAATGTATTCCTGTGGTTGAAATTATCGCCTTCCTTGTACTTGGCCAAAATTGGACGTTCTTCAAAGGTCTCATTTTGACTGAAAATATTCATATTTTTATCAGACGCTGTAATTTTTCCGAAAATAAAACAAACTCGCTGTTATTACAATTATTATTTTAAGTTTTTCTCCCAATGACCCCCGCCGTCAAAGGTAGACACCAATCTGTTTGTTTATGCCGCTTTTTGCAATGCATAAATCCGCTTTTCATAGGCATCCGGAAGCAGATAAAACCTGCCCTGTTACCACTGCCGATTGCAGAAATTATTAATGTAATCTATAATTTCACGAATTGAAAGTTTTGATTAATTTAACTTAGCGCTGTAGGATATGGGCTCATGCGATCCACCGGAAATGCTGCAGAACGGCTTTATTTTGCTGTACTTATGGATGTTCTGCAAGTCTACCGGCAGGTTTGCTACCAGACAGTTTGGACCGGATATTCTTTGAAAATCTGATCTTTACTGACCAGAACAGCTTCTTCAATATTTGCTTGAGCAATAAGCAATCGATCAAAGGGATCTTTATGATGAGGCGGTAATTTTTCCAAAGCCAGAATATGTTCAAGTTTAACGTTGAGAATTACGATTTTATTGGTCTGCTGCTGTCCTGCCACCAATTCTGCGAGGGGCAAAGTGAGTTTCAGTCTGCCAAATTGTAGTTTGATCTGCATCTCCCATACACTTACAACACTAAGCAGCAGTAAATTCTCCGGATCTTGACAAATATTAAGAACCTGAGGTGTAAGTTTGAGAGGATCACTATCCCACCATATGAAGGTGTGAGTATCCAGAAGGAATTTCATGCGTTTCCCGCCCAAAACTCATCAGGAAGAGGCTCATCAAAATCTTCGCTCATCCTGATTGCTCCGGCATGCAAGCCTGCCACTCTTTTTCCGATTTGCACCAGACGGGCAATAGGAGTATCATTGTCTGTAATGACGATTTCCGTTCCATCTGCTATGAGAGACAACAAGATTTTTAAATCCGGAGGCTTTTTTTTGATATCAATAGTTTTTGTCAGCATGAATTTTCTCCTGACTTATGAATTTAACTTTTTTTTATTCTATCCCAGAAACATGAATTTGTAAATCTATTAAGTAGTGTGCCCTGTTTTTCATCTTTGTTTCTTAATCTTTTTCCTACCGTCTCACCAGCTGTACTTATATTTTGATGAACGTACCCATGCTCATCCCTATAACGTTCTTTTAGTGGCCGAAAAAGACGATATGGGCGCTAAAAACCCCTGTTTTTGAGACGTTAAATCTGAATAATCAAGAACTTATCATGGCCGGACCCGTGGCACTCCACAGATTATAGGGTTATTGCGGGAAGCGGATGCAAAGCCATACCGGGCATGTCATGATCCTCTTTTGCTTCCTGTAGTCAAGCATTTGGTAACGTTGAAGGAACTACATTCTTTCAATCGGAAATCAATGGCGATCACCCCTATCGGAATGCCAAATATTCCTTATATTAATATATTTGGGCATAGCACGTTATACACTATATATGGGAAGGATATACATCTCTGCGCCGACTCCCAAAAACTTTATTAATTTTAAGAAGTATGATAAGCACGAAATGTATTTTCACCCCCCCCCCTGATACTGAAACGGGGGGACATCATTTATCTGCCCGTTTAAAAAACATTATGATCAAAGCTGCTTAATTTATAATATTAGGTTTTTCTCTCAGATAACGAAGGAGTTAAAAATGAAGGTAAAAATTGTTCAAATTTCATTAGTGATTTTGATTAGTTGTTTTTTCACAGCATGTCATCATCAAAATATTTATCCTATCGGTAAAATTAATGGAATTTCCACTGTGCAATATGCAGGTAATCTTCCGATGTTTATTTTCATGCCTGATAATATTCAGCCAGAGGGTGTCCCTATTGTAGTTTTCAATCATGGTCGTCCTTTCACGGAAGACGTATCAGTCGGAGCATATTATCCCAGCAAAGATTATCCTTACCTAATAACTCTGCTAAAACAAAACGGAATTGCATCGGCATTTCCAATACGTAGCGGATATTACTCAGCACCAGGTTACGATTCGGAGAAGGTTGCTTGTAATTCACCCAATTCCTATGAACTTAAACAAGCAGGAAAATCTGCGTCAGAAAATATTAAGGCAGCAGTAGAATATGTAAAATCTTTCCCCGGCATTAATAAAAACAGGATTTTTGTTGGTGGAGTTTCTGCAGGAGGATTTGCAAGTATCTGTTCAATACCTCTAATTTCTGAAAATGTTCAAGGTGTGTTCTCTTTAAATGGTGGGCGTTGCGGTAAGCAGGGAAAAAGTATAAACGGACTTGCCTATATCGAAAAAATTTATAAGGATATAGCAGGTAATAGCCATATACCTGTAGCTTTTTTTTCAGGAACCAATGACACTGTTGTACCTCAATATTCAACAGAACGATTATATAAAAGTTTTTGTGAAGGCAGGGATAACCGATGTAACGAATCTGTATATCTTGTGATTGCCGATGGTGCTGAGCATAGTGTTGATTCAATGGTTCGGAAGACAGGTGAAAAGATAGTGCAATTTATTAAACATGGTAATCTATCTAATATGTTACAAAATAATACATTGAATTAAATCCAGGTGTAACTGACAAACCTGAAACTATAAAAAGTATTCCTAATAAAACGAAAAATTGCAAAACACGGGAAAAAACTGAATAAATGGTTTTTAACCATAGGAAGTTTCAGTGCTTAGAAAATAGAAAAAACAAGAAACGGGAAACCCACCAAAGGCATCGACATGATCATTTTCAGGAAAGTGATTTATTGGTCAATTCTACGCATTGTGGCATGATATTTCCCACGGGAGTTTTCGCAAGTGGCGCTCAAGGTACCGTCAGTTTGAAGAAGGTAGGTAACCCTTGTAGAACCAAAAGCCAGCGTTAGTATTCCTGGTTTAATCTGGCCTTGTACTCTTGAAAAACTCGGCTTCCAAATATTCCACTCAACTGATTTGCCATGGGCATAAATTACTTTGGCATTCGGTGGATTTATTTCTTCGACAACCAGAATATGATCTAAGAATATATCCCACTTGCCAAACCATTTTCCTGAAAAGTCTCTAATTTGTGGAGACAATGTAGCCTCTGGTTTAAGTATCTGCGTATTTTCGGGTAGAGGAATACTCGCTGTCGGTTCATTATGAGTAGTGGTAGCGCATCCGATTAACAGCAAGCCTACTAGTCATACAAACACAGATGTAAACAAGATATTTCTCATTTTACTTCCCCCTTCTCCAATTGAATAGAATGTATGTTCTGACATTTTACCCTCAGATATTAAAACTTAACAAGTGATTATGTAGTTCCAGGTTTCTCCGCATCAGGGGAGATGTTCGTATTCGGAAACATTAAAAAATTCATATTCTAATTTTCCTTAATGATTGATAATCATCTCAATAATATGCAGCTTCGTCAATAATTTTATTCAAAACATAATTTTATTCAAAACTCTCAATGTTTTTTTGTATATCAACCTGTAAGAGAAAAGTGCATATCTTTAACGAAAAGCAGAGTCAGATGGCTACAGCCTTTAGCGGTGGTCGGGATTGTTTGAACAGCAAAAAAGGTTTTTTAAGTGATAAGCTGCTCTTGTTCAGGCTGCTGCCTCTTTCTTGGGCAGTGTTGCCCAG
>JAGVOC010000014.1 GCA_020052975.1 Desulfobacterales bacterium
TTCATGAGGGAGGTGATAGAAAGTTTAGATTAGAAGAGAATTTCTATACATAGAGAGGTAAACCCGCCATAGGCGGATCGTATTTAAGAATCATGGAAACTTCTCAATATTAAATTAGGAGGGTTAGCAAGTGAGAAAATATTTAGCTTTAGTGTTAAGTTTGCTTTTCGTAATAAGTCTTGCAGCTACCGCCTCTGCTGAGGACAAGACCGATATCACAATCGGCGGTAAAATCCTTGTCAAAGGCTGGTATGTCGACAATGTTTCTCCCGGTCTCGGTGGAACAAACGTAGTTCCTGCTGATTCCGAATCAATTGCCTTCTGGCACCAGAATGTCAATTTAACCGTTGACGCAAAGGTGGCTGACAACGTCCGTGGCTTCATCGAATTAGAGACAGCTACCGGTTCATCCGGCAAAAGCGGTCTCTGGTACTGGGGCGACCAAGCCCGCGGTTATGATGCAAAACCGAATACAAACATCATGATCAGACAGGCCTGGATTCAGTACACCGGTTCCGGTCTTCTCGGCATGCCTGCCGGAATCAAGATCGGCCATATGCCGATTTCACTCGGCGAAAAACAGTTCCTGAACAACGAGAGATTCGGCGATGACGCCCTTCTCGTATGGGTAGACCCCATGAAGGAACTCCACCTCGCAGCGGGTACAGTGAAATTGAATGAGGGGAATCTCTATCAGCATTGGGATGACCTCGACGGCTACATGATCCTTATGACCTATATGTGGGATAAAGACAACACCGTTGGAGCCAACTGGGTATGGGCACACAGCGATGGCAACTGTCCTTCATTAGGTTCGGGAATCAATGTTGACGACCTCAATTTCCACAACGTCGGCATCCATGGAAACGGAGGCATCGCAGGATTAACCTATGCCGCAGAAGCTGACATCCAGTTCGGCAAAATCAAGGATATCGAATTCTCAGGTTCAGACCTGAAAGCAAAAGGCTGGGCAGCGTTCGCAAAGCTCGGGTATGCCCTCGATATGGTCAACCTGAGAGCATCGTTCGCATATGGCAGCGGTGACGATAACGCTTTTGATGACAAGTGCAAAGAATTCCAGACCCTCCAGGGTTCTGATTATGGCGCAACCGCAAGACTGGTTCACTACACACAGATTTACGAGCGTACGGTAAGAACCGCATCTTATGCTTCAGCCCTTACCACCACAGTCGGCGGCAACACCACAAACACCGGTATCGCAAACACCACCTATTTCAACCTCGGATTCGATCTCACCCCGGTCAAGGAGCTCACCCTTTCTCTTGACGCTTTTTACCTCCAGGCATCAGAGACCGGCGCATGGGAAGATTATCTTGGCCGGAATGTAAGTGATGATCTCGGCTGGGAAATCGATTTCAAAGGCACTTACAAAATCGCCAAGAACCTTTCCTACTTTGTAGAGGCAGGCTGGTTCATGGCTAAGGATTTTTACAGAAGCATTAACGAGGAGTTCCCGGGATCAAGCGACAAGAATGTCACCCAGCTTATTCACGGGTTGGCGCTCACCTTCTAATTTATTCTGCATAAGGGAATCTCAAAGGGCGGCTCGTAGGAGCCGCCCTTTTTATTGTCAAGGGAAAATCCTTTCTGATACACTAAAGAAAACTATTTTGGTAAGACAAGAGGGCATGAATTATTTTTCAGCATAAGTTGCTAACTTGAAAATATCAATGTCATTCCCGCTCTACGAGTCGTAGACTTGACGGGAATCCTTCTTCCCTTGCAAAGAAGGATTCTGGACAAGCCAGAATGACAGAAATGATATTGAATTTAAATTTATTTTGAGAGTGCTATTTAACTTATGAATTACGGAAAAATACTCACTAGCTTTAAGAAGAAAAAAATACTTGTTATCGGAGATATCATCCTCGACCGTTATATCTGGGGTAAGGTAAGCAGGATATCCCCTGAAGCGCCTGTCCCTGTTGTTGAGGTTACCGATGAGGACTTCCTTCTTGGAGGCGCCTCGAACGTTGCGCATAATATCGTATCGCTCGGCGGCAGCGCGACCCTTGCCGGTGTCGCAGGGAATGACAGGGGGGGAGATATCCTCAGAAAAATGTTCGACGATAAAAGAATACAGCACGATGGCGTTTTATGGACAGCCCGTCCGACAACCATGAAAACCCGCGTGATCGCTCACGGCCAGCAGGTCGTAAGATTCGACAGGGAAGAGAAGACTAAATTCGATGGGAAGCTCTCTGCCCATCTGATCGCGCAGATGAAAAAAACGCTTCCGAGCTATGATGCGGTTATCATATCCGACTATAGAAAGGGCGTTATCTCATCTGAACTTGTGAGAGAGATTGTACGGCTGGCAAAGCCAAAAAACATTTTTGTATCGGTTGATCCCAAGGTCGGCCATTTTCATTGTTACAGACATGTCTCTCTCATTACCCCGAATGTCCAGGAGGCCTCGGCAGCATCCGGCATAGAGATCAGGGATGAAAAATCGCTCGTGAACGCAGGGAGGACCCTCCTGAAAAAACTACCCTGTAGTGCGGTCCTGATCACCAGAGGCGAGCATGGCATGAGCCTCTTCAAAAAAGACATAGCAGTGCATATTCCAACCGTGGCAAAAAATGTGTATGATGTCACCGGTGCAGGGGATACGGTTATTGCAGTGTTTACTCTTGCACACGCATCAGGAGCCAGCCTGGAAGAAGCTGCAGTCATTGCAAATCATGGTGCGGGCATCGTGGTAGGCGAAGTCGGGACTGCCGTAATTACCCAGGAACAACTGCGAAATTCATTTTCCTCCATTCGTCGTAAGCTGAATTCGCTGGCGTAATCCCCGTTTTGAGGTATATCAAGGAGCATGATTCATTGGGAATAAGCAAAAAAGCGAGAGGTCTTTTCACATGGCAAAGGCGATAGCCCTCTATTCAGGGGGTCTTGACAGTACCCTCGCGATCCTTGCAATTCTAAAACAGGGCATTGAAGTCCATGCGCTGAAATTCACTACCCCTTTTGACTGTCAAACACAGGGGGGGAGATCGGAGAAAGGAGATCCTGCCTCCCTGGCGGAAAAGTTCGGTTTTTCACTTATCTTCTGTGCTTTGGACACGCAGTTCCTCGATATGGTCAAGACCCCCCGGCACGGATACGGTAAAAACATGAATCCCTGTATCGACTGCAGGATACTTATGTTGAGAGAAGCGAACAAAATTATGGAAGCTATCGGAGCGGAATTCCTTGTTACCGGGGAA
>JAGVOC010000192.1 GCA_020052975.1 Desulfobacterales bacterium
ATAAAAACAACTAAAATCAACAACTTTCTTCAGCTTTCAAAGAACACTATCAATGTTTACGCGGGTTTCATGCCGCATTTTTCAGGATGAACTAATTAGAAGATAATTACTGGCAATATTACCAAAGGGGCGATTATAAATAATATACCAGTCTTAAACAAAAAAGGCGACCTCCCTCTTTGATCCTATAATTAAAAAGTAGAGAAAGACGCCCACATAATTGCCCTTTGTGATTAGGGTTTATAAACTCATTATCATCACGGTCAAAGAGCTTTGATTTATAAACAGCCGGAAGTGTCTTTCCTGCTTCGATCAATTCGATAATTTTTTTCTTATCCTGTTCAGTCAGTTTCAAATTCAATCCTTTATTTATTTCCTGAATACCTTATGTCTATATCTTTTGTAGCTGATTAATTTATTTTGCCTGTATAACGAGCCTGTAAAAAAACCCCTTACTATGATTAAAGAGTGGTTTTCGGGGGTCTCTTGACCTCTCGGTAGTATGAGATCGTCGTATACATAACGTCCAGAGAGGTTGCATTTTCTTCCAACCTATCCTGCGCCATTTCTTAAATACCACCTTTAACTCATTCAAGTCCTTCGCTTGATCATTTGTCTCCTCCTCGAGGTCTCGGTTTTGCTTCATAAGGGATAAGGTCTTCATGCACCTGCATCGGCTGCGTCACAGCATCTATCGACAGATAGTAATGATCCACTTTCTTAACTTCGTGCCATTAGAGGCGGGCTGGATCTTTAATTGATTTCAAAAGAAGGGCCATTGCAACATTACCCTGTCTTTTCCCGTCCTTAAATCCCTCCCCCTTTGCTAAAGTGGGTAAATCACTACCTAATTCATTGGCTATTGCCTATCTCCATTTTGTTATTACCACGTTTCAGGCCCTTATTATCACCTTTTTTAGAATCATACCCTTACTAATACCCTTACTTGAGGGTACTACCCTTTCTCCCTTTATAGACCCATCTCGCAGCAGGCCCTTTACCTCTGCACTTAACCTCACCCGACTTCTTTAAGTCGGCCAACAAAACTCGAATCCACTCTCGTCCTACCCCAGGACAGGCTCGTTCGATATCAACCAAACGAAATTCTCCCCGTTGAGCTCGGATAGCATTCAGTACCATCTCTGCTTTAGCACCTTTGGGAGAAGTGATCTGTCCCACCCGCTCCTCAAATTCCCGGTAAGCGGTTTTGAGTGTGTAAAGAACAAAGTTCAGATAATGCCAGGGATCATGCTTGCCTTCGTGCCAACCTTCAGAACTTTGTTCTAATGTTTCGTAGTACCGCTCTTTATTCTGTTCGATGAGGCGCTCAAGACTGATATATCGTCCCACTTCGTATCCGAGATGGTAACACTGGAGGAGCAGCAATAAACGTGAAACCCTTCCATTCCCATCCCGAAATGGATGGATACATAAGAAGTCAAGGTTAAAGGCCGCCAAGGCGATAAGCGGATGAACCCACTTTTCGAGAAGGCATCGGTTCCACCTTTCTATCAATTCTTTTGAGGAGGCTTGAGTTTTAGCTGCTGGAACAGTCTTAAATCTCACCCTTTCTCGACCATCTGCATACTTCTCGATGATATCGCCATCTTTCTCTTTATATCGACCTGCATCCCAGATCTCCCCACGACACAACCGATGGAGATTCAGAATAGTTTCCTCTGACACAGAGAGATTTTTACCTTGTTCGTGGATGAGTTTAAGTGCATCCCGGTAACCTCGCACTTCCTCTTCATCCCGGTCACGCAGAATTGACTTGCCAAAAACGATGGTTCTAATACGCGCCTGATCGACAGTAACTCCTTCAATTCTGTTCGAGGAAACCGCACTTTCAATCATTGCATTCTCACGCAAGACCTTTAGCTTTTGCGGGGACTGTTTTGTGAAGAGGTCCTGTTTTCCACGCGCCTCACCCAGATCTGCTAGATACCAGGAAGTTGCCGCTGGGATGGATTCTGGTTTAGAGGCAAACTGACGAAAAGTTATCATTTTTCTCGGTCTCCGTAAGGGATTCCTCCCTCCCGCACCTGCATAGGTTGCATTACGGCATTTATCGACAAATAATAGTGATCCACTTTCTTAACTTCATGCCATTCGAGGCGGGCTGGGTCTTTAATCGGATTTTGAAGCTTTGGATCGGCTTTGCAGTCCGTGACGACATAAAGCCAGTAGCAGTCTCGACGATCTTCAGCGACTCTTTTTTCATTCAGCGTAAGTAGAACATTTCCAGCTGATTCACCGATTCCTTTAACCTCAATGGGCCGAAGCTCACCCTAACTTACGTCCAAGCTCGTCAAATCATACCCAAAGTTTTTCTCATGAACGTCATGAACCTGACGACCTTTTTCTTTCTCATACTCCATAGCCACCTGCATCGCTATTGCTTCAACTTCCAAAAGTCCGGGGGACGTTGCTCAATTTCTTCACTTATTCTTGCTTTTCGGAAATCTCATCCACCCTCACCTTTCAATTGTTCTGGGGTGCGTTCCTGTAACCACAACTTGCAGACATTCTTCCAACCTATCCTGCGCCATTTCTTAAATACCGCCTTTAACTCATTCAAGTCCTTCGCTTCCAGAAGATCTTTCTGGGCAGCTTTCAAATCTTCGAGAGATGCAATCGCCGGCATAATTTACTCCGTCTTCGGAAATTGAAATTCAATAATAAGAGAAAAGGGGACAGATGTACTAGCTCAATAATTCGGTAACTTTTTGGAGTTTATCAAATGGAGGGTTTCATAATTCAACCCTCCATTTCTACGTTGTATTCTTTAACCGAATAGGCCAGTCTTAAACAAAAAAAGGCGTCCTCCCTCTTCGCTCCTATAATTAAAAAGTAGAGAAAGACGCCCTCGTGATTGCCCCTTTGTGATTAGGGTTTATAAACTCGTTGTCATCATTTAACCATACACTTTCTTATATCTCAATTTTCAGAAAGAATCCAGTATTTTTTACATTGTGTCATCGAACGACTTTATGTATAATTCAGATATATTTTAGTAGTGTCTGTTAAAAAAAGACCTGATCACAATATATTGATTGACTGCCGGTAACTTTGCAAAAGTTGAATAAAAACCAATAGTTTTTATAACCCTAATAAGGAGGCAATAATGGAAGGATGGACAGAAGAAGAAATTAGAAATAAGGATTTAATGGCACCATGCGGATTATACTGTGGTGTATGCGGAGTTTACCTTTCAACAAGGGACGGAAATGAAAAATTCAGGGCGACTATGGGGAACCTTTAT
>JAGVOC010000268.1 GCA_020052975.1 Desulfobacterales bacterium
CTAAAGGTTCAAAATGCGTTTCCGTTTCTCTTGAGAACTCCCGGAGATGGTTAACAATGGTGGCGATACGATCATTGCAGCGACCTATCAAACCTATCAGTCTTTCATTGGGGCAGTCTTGATGGAGATTCTCTCTGATACGATAAAGGATAGTCTGGGATGCCATAAGGGGATTGTTTATTTCATGCGCCACGCCTGAAACCAGATCTCCCAGCTCCCGCATTTTAGCGCCCTGAATAAGGGATGCCTCAGCTTTCTGGAGATCTGCCTCCAGCTTTCTTTTTTCGGTCAGGTCCTGGAAAATGCCCACCGTTCCTATGGTTTCCCCCCTAAAATTTTTTAAGAGGGCGGCAGACGTATTAATGGGGATCTCCCTGCCATTCCTGTCAACCAGGGTCATCTTATAATTGCTGAATTTATGGTCACGACGGAGGCTGCTCATGATCTTTCGAGCCTCGGCTATTCCGTCCAGATAGACAATAGAAACGTGCTTACCGATAACATCCTCCTTCTTGACATGAAGAATATCTTCCAGTCCCCTGTTAATACGGGTAAGAATCCCTTTCCGGTCAGTTGTTATAATTCCATCTACCGAGCTTTCGAGGATATTCTCTAAATAGTCTTTTGTCTCTTTTAATTCTTGTTCCAGACGTTTTCGCTCGGTAATATCCCGTGATATTTCCAGATATCCAAAAAGTTCACCCCTGGCATTCTTCATAGCGGTTATCACCATCCGACCAAGAAACCTTCCCCCGTCCTTTTTCCCCCGCTCTGCCTCTTTCTCTATTGCCCGCCCCCTTCGTAACTCTTGCAATTCTTCCCTTTCAAGGAGACAATCCTCGCTGTTAGCGTAAGTCTTGAAAATATTCTCTCCGATCATTTCCTCACTTGTCCACCCGAAAAGGTTTCTGGCGCCCATATTAAACTCCAGGATTTCTCCTTCAAGATCAATTGCAACAATGGCATACTCAGTGGAGCTCTCTAAGATGTTGGTCAGCAGTGTCGATATTTTTTTATACTCTTCTTTTGAATCTGCGAGCTCCTGAGTCCGCTGGGTCACAGCCTGTTCTAAATTTTGGGTATACTCCTGAATCTGTTCTCCCATGCAATTAAAAGAGTGTGCCAGTTGACCGATTTCATCCTGTTGTGAAATGTCAACCCGAAGAGATAACTCCCCTTCTGCCATCCGGGATGAGACTCTGGTCAACTGCAGAATTGGACGGGTTAGAAAACGTGCCAGTATAATCATGAATATCAAGGCTATTCCCAGGCTGGTTACGGTTAAAATGATAACGGTTTTTTCAGTATCATAAACCGCCTTGAAGATTTCCTCCTCATAGCTTCCGGCTGCTATAATCCACCCCAATTGGGGCAGATAGCGAAATTTAACCATTTTTATCCGGGAAGAGGTCTCCCCCAGTTCCACATTAATCCACGGGTAGAGAATCTCTCCTGTCCTTGATCCTCCTGAGGAGATCGCCTTTTCAATCATCTCCTTGATAAAATAGTTGCCCCTGGAATCCTTCCAGTGGATAATATTTTCCCCCTCTTTCGTGGGGTGGATGATCAGATTGCCCTGTCGGTCCAGTACATAAGCATAGCCGGTCTTTCCGATAACAATACTTTTCACAACTTCCCTTATTTTGGAAAGCCGAGGGGGTGGAATTAAGGAAGTGTTTTCTACGACTGATAAGTTGATTTCACAAAGGGCGTGGAGGGTATTAACAATATTTTCCAATTTCTGATCTTCCCCTGCTTTTAGAGTTGAGCTGAACTCGCTTGTTGCGAGGAAAGAAAAGAAAATCAAGGGGATGACAACTAAAAGAGAGATAATAAAGATGAGTTTATTCCTGAGTTTCCAGTCAGAAAATTTTTTCATAGGCAAAGGTAGGATAAGAAAGCTATGAAATAAGCATGGTTTATCCAAAGCCTTCATAGCTTAACTGTTATATAGGGAAAGCCTTAAATAAGTTGCGTGTCATTGCGAGCGACAGCGAAGCAATCTCAGAAGATTGCCACGTCGTTCGCCTTTGGCGAACTGCTCGCAATGACTGCTTTCTTTTGTCGCTCTCTATAGTCGTTAAAATATAGATTATTTTACGAAAAAAATCTATCTCTTTTTATTTGTTTGCCACATACTCAGTTTTAAAGCCCTTCAATGTAAAAGTGAGGGAGGCGCCAACAATTAGCATAATCCCGGCTATTACAAACGAAGATGTAAAGCTTCCCCTACCGGCGGCCTGTAACATTTGGGATACCCGGCTCAACACAAATCCGCCGACACCCCACGCAGTAAAAAGAATACCGTAGTTTATGCCAAAATTTTTTAGCCCATAGAGGTCCTTTGCAAATGATGGGAAAAGCGATAGATTTGTTCCGTAATTGAACCCGATCAGGGTGGCAAGAAGTATAAGGACACCGGCATATGTGTTTTCAGAACTCACAATGGGAATGGCTGCAAACATTAAAACGGCCTGAAACATAAGCATAATAAACAGGGTAAGGCTACGACCGATTTTATCTGAGAGCATCCCTGCAATTATACGTCCAGCGGCGTTTCCAATAGCCAGAATTGCAACAGCCACAAATGCAGCTTCTCCCATACTTTTTTTCGCCATTCCGGCAACACTGCTGATAACCATCAAACCTGCCCCAGATCCTATAAAATAGATAAACCACATTATATAAAACGAGGGCGACTTCATCATCTCCGAAGGCTTAAAATCTCTTTGGGTCAGGACTGACTCCATTGGTTTCTCAGCTTCATCCTCTCTGTCTATAGCTTTAGGTAAAGAAGAGGCTGGATTCGAAAGTAAAAAGTCGTGTGGTGGATTTACAAGTTGCGTTGCAAGCCCACACACAACAATAGGGAATGCAATCCCGAAGAACAGCATAGCATTTTGCAGCCCCCATATACCCAGGAGATATTCTGAAAGCGGTGCGATATATACAGAAGCAAGGCCGAACCCGGAGACTACCAACCCTGCAATTAATCCAGTTTTTGCTGGAGGAAACCACTTGAGCGCAGGCGGGGTGGCAGCTGAGTAACCGAATCCTATTCCAGTGCCAGCCAGCACGCCAAAACCAATAACCCAACTCACATAGCCTGTTGTCTGTGAAATCCATATAAATCCGAGCCCTACCAAAATACCGCCGATTATTGCTGTCAGCCGAGGACCAAACCTGTCCTGACACTTTCCAGCCAGAATCATCATAAAAGCAAAAACCAGGCAGCAAACAGAGTACGGGTCATTGAGTTGGGCAATATCCCATTTAAAGCCCCCTTCTCCGCCGGTTTCAATCGATTTTCTTATCGCACCCTTAAAAATACTCCAGGTATAGAGAATTCCAAGAGCCAGATTAATCCCTGTACCGGAAAATGTAACAAGCCATCCCTTGTTCTTAATTGAGCTTGCCATAGCCTTATTCCTTTCTTCTGTTTTAACGGAAAATATATCTCATTGCGCATGGTAGGGTGGTTCTGCTTGGCATTAGCAAATGGTCACCATTCAACTACTCAAATTTCTGGATGCTCGAATTGTCCTTAAGACGCTATTGGGTTTGTTCGAGCCCTACAGGCAAAATAGAAAGAAAGGAGCCCAGTGTGCCTGGGCTCCTCTGGGTTTATCCCCGCCCAATAAATTATTGGGGCGGGGGCTTGCGCTTTACAGACGTTTCTTAATAAGGATATCCACCACGCTTGGATCGGCAAGGGTAGTTGTATCTCCAATATTTGAGATGTCCCCTGCAGCGATCTTCTTGAGGATTCGCCGCATGATCTTGCCGCTTCTCGTTTTGGGCAATGCGTCCGCATAATGAATTTTATCAGGAGCGGCAATAGGGCCGATCTCTTTTCTCACATGAGCAACAAGCTGCTTTTTCAAGTCATCGGTTTGATCTACTCCCAATTTCAGCGTCACAAAGGCATATATCCCCTGGCCCTTCAATTCATGGGGATACCCCACAACCGCTGCTTCAGAAACCGTAGGATGGGATACCAGGGCGCTTTCGATC
>JAGVOC010000201.1 GCA_020052975.1 Desulfobacterales bacterium
AAAGATAGAAGAACTTTCCCTGAAGGACATCAAAGCGAGGCTTGCCGGATACATTCTGGCGCACAGCGCAGTCGAAAAAGGAGCAACCGTCTGTCATCTCGGATATTCGAAGAAAGAGCTTGCCTCTCTTCTCGGCACCATCCCGGAAACCCTCTCGCGGGCGCTTGCATTCCTGAAACAGAAAAAGCTTATCATAGAAAAAGGCAACACGATTCTCGTTCCGGATCCGGAAAAGTTAAAGGCATTTGCCGAGTGAAGATGACTGGCTCCTTTTTAATAAATCTCTAATTGAATCTTAATGGCTTCGCCAATTCTGCGCAGATCTTCTTCTGAAAGTGCGCCTGCACGTTTGAATAATCGCAACTTGCTTACGGTAGCCAGTTGATCAGCCATGGCCTTGCTTTCTTTCCCGTCAAGAATGACAAGTGCTTCGCTGGGATACAGGCGATCTTTCTTGGTGGTAAGAGGAACCACTTGAACTCGGTTGAGGAACTTATTTGATGCGTCGTTGCTGACGATTACGGCAGGACGTTTTTTTCTGATCTCTCCACCGAATGAGGGATCAAAATTAACCCACCAGACCTCACCTCTTTTCATGCGCTATGTCCTGAAAAGTTGTCTCGGCCCAATCCAAAGCATCTTCTTCTCTCTTTTTGTCTTTTGACATTTGGGCGTATGCCAATTCCAGATTTGGACGAACTACATGCGGGCGGACCAGTTCCTCAACAAACTTGCTGATTTTGCGAGGTCCGATAGTCTTATGAAGACCTTCATACACTTCCTCGTCTATAGTTATGGTCAGCTTTTTTTGCATCAAAATCCTCCCCTTGTTATACGTGTAGTATACGTGTATATATGCTGACTGTCAATGCTACAACAAATAGACGGGGTCTTCGTTCGTATGGTTTAACATTTGCTTAACCTGCAATTCCGGCCCGAAGGGCTTGGCGTGGTTTGTGCCGAGCGTAGCGAAAGCATAAACCATGACAACAGGAATTGTCAGGTTGAAGCAGTTGTTAGCTGAATTTTTTCAAGTATGATCTAATCTGCATTTTAAATAGCTCCTGGCTATATTTAACTTTCTTTTCCTTTTCTTTAAATTTTTTATCAAACTCTGCTACTTGACTATTATCAAAATTATAAACATCACTTTGTATAATCTTCCAATTTTTATTTCCGAAAAATCCAGGCTGCGTCTCTAATACAAGTAATCCCAATGGAAACTCTCCATCCATATTACTTACGTTATAGTCAATTCCATTTTTAAATCCATGCTTACAATAATTATGAGGATCACCATAAATTATTATTGCTGGAATATTTCTTTCTTGTACTATTATTTTTGTTTTTTCAATCAGTGCTGTACCAATTCCCTTCCTCTGATAGTCCGGGTGAACACATAAAGGACCAAATGAAACAATTTCTACCTTTTCCTGGTCCTCTCCAATAAGCATAGATTTTGTATACATAATTGAACCAACAATATTTCCTTCAATTTCTGAAACATAATCAAGTTCTTTAATAAAATCTTTGTGATCACGTAATATGTGACATAAATAGTGTTCATCACATCCTGGAACATATAAATTCCAAAATGCCTCCCTTGTTAATTCTTCAACTTTAAAATAATCTTGGTCATTTTCTAGACGAATTGTTATTTCCATGATATCCCCCATTATGCGCGAAGCGTCCAGCTAACGCCTCAATAACCGGCGCGGCTTTGCCGCGTCCGGTGCCGAAGGCGCGTAGTTGATTGACTTGTTATGAGCCATATGCCTTCAATTGTCGTAGAGATCCTTCTTAGCATTTTTAATATATTTACCAAATTCTCTATCCTTTTTCCGTTTCTCAACATAAGACATCTGATTAAACTTTGACTCTTCTCTGAGTTTTAGAAAATTTTCAAAATGTGCCTGATAAATTTGACCTTCCTTCAGAGCTTTCAGAACGGCACAGCCAAGTTCGTTAGTGTGTGTGCAATCTCTAAAGCGACAATCTCGCGCCAATAGATTAATGTCAGCAAATCCGGCATCGACGGCTACATCTAATGCCAAAACACCAAATTCACGCATTCCCGGGTTGTCAATCACCATCGCACCATTATCCATAACAATTAGCTCCCGACGAACAGTAGTATGTGTACCTTCACCAGTTCTACTGACGTTTTTTGTGGCAAGCCTTTTTTGTCCTATAAGACGGTTGATAATAGTGCTTTTACCTACACCAGATGAACCAACAAAACAATAAGTCTTACCAGGCGTCAAAAGGTTATATAACTTTTCAACCCCTTCGTTTGTTACGTTGCTCAAGGGTTGAATAGGATCAGTGACTCCGGCTTTTCTAATATGATTAATCTGATCGTCAAGTACATTGGGTGCAACAAGGTCTGTTTTCGTGAGCAGAATAACGGGTTTAGCACCGCCTTCTGCCACCATGACTAAATAGCGCTCCAATCGCTTTAAATTGAAGTCGTAATGACAGGATTGAACGATAAATACAACATCGATATTTGCAGCAATCATCTGATAGTCAAAAGATTGGCCTGCAGCCTTACGCCGCAGGATAGTCTTTCTTTCTAAAATTCCATGGATCAATCCAAAATCGTCACCGGCACTTTTTTCCACACACAACCAATCACCTACACAAGGCAATTGCTCGCTCGAATGTGACCCATGCCTGAATTTACCGGATAGCTTGCCACGAAAGTTCCCTGACTCATTCAATAGCAGGTACTGATTTTTATCTACAGCAATCACACGGGCTATATGACTATTTTCGTTACAAAGGATTTCGGCCCTTTTAGCAAACCACTCATTCCAGCCTAAATTTTTAAGGGAATTCAATGTTTTCATTGCTAGTCCATAATCTCAATTCATGCATTTACGCATAACGCCGATGCTAACCAGCGAGCGCAGAGGCCAAAGATGAAAACCAAACCGCGTTTATTGCGAGTCTGGTTGAGCATTTTGTTCTGTGGGCTTTCTTTTTTCTCATATTTTATTAATCATTTCTTGAATAATATCTTCTTCCCTCTGGCCTTCGATGAAGCTCCATTGCGCAAGAATTCCCCAAAGAAAATTACCAAGATATTTGACTTGATCATACGAATAAACACTGGCCTTTTTAAGTTTGAAGACATGACTAGAAAGGTTCTTAAACACAGAGATAATTTTTTCGTCGGCTATTTCGATATTATTTAAAACATATGAAATTTCTTCTACAAGCAGATCCATTTCAATTAAGACGTCATTCAATAGGTCTGAATCAGATTGCAGACCATTAAGGGCATCATACCATCGTTGATTATGATTTTCACCAAAATATTTCTTGAATTCTCTGTAGTCACATAGCTTTCGAGGAAGTTCGGAATCATACGACCCAACAGAAGCCTGCAAGAGAATTCGTATCGTATCTTCTTTGAAGAATTGATACTGTGTTGAAATATTGTGCCTTATAATGTTTCTTTTTCGTATTTCCGGAATTTTTACGACGATGAACCAGAAAAAAATGCTAATAAGAAAGCCCATGGAGAGATCGAATATAATCTGATTCCCACTATGTAGTTTGTAAAGTGTATGTTCAATTGGCGTGCCTTTTAGAACGCTTAATATACCTTCATTGCTTCCTGCTATTACGCCTACAACAGAAATACAGGTAAGTATTGATAACAGGCGGTTAATAGAGCGATTTGTTATTTTCATTTTTGCACAGAACGCTTCAAATCAGCGGGCGCTTTAGCGAGCCGCTGCATTTGCCTTGTTAGGCATTCATTTCAAATCAATTACAGTAACGCCTTTGCGAACAGGTCACTGAAGTTCGATAGATATGACAGCATCTCCACCCACATTAGCGGCACGCACTTGCAGCTTGCCATAAGTTCGTGCAGGGGCGAGACCGATCTGGGAAACTCTTCTATGTAGGCTCTTCGCAAAACCGTCTCTTATTCCACTTAATTGTGCGACGCTCGGATCGAGTGTTTTGAGAAGTTCTAATACAAACGACATTTTCGAGTTATCAAGGCTGGGAGTGCCAAGAAACATTACTCCAGCGTTGACTATATTTGATCCTTTAGTGCTAGCTGACAACAAAGTCTCTTGAAGACGAGAAACTGAAAACTCGTTGTTGTATGAACCATCTTTTAATTTCCACCCATCCTGTTTACTGATCCCATATTCTTTCGCAAACCCACTAGTGAGGAATGAATCTATATTCAAAGTTACACGAGAGCCTTGAGGTGGCGGATCATCTTTTACTGGGCCTGACGATGTTCCTGCGCAAGCTTGTAACATATTGTATGCCTTTGTAAACCCTAAGAGTGAGAACGTATGAATGTCGAGGGGTCCGCCTCCAAAATCTATTGTTATTCTTGCAGTCATTCCTTTTATAATATATGGGGACACATCCCCAATTAATCTATCTTCTGTTGCCTTGGTCTGCCGGGTTTTTTGAGGGAAAAGGCCCTTCCCATTTTTCTTTCCATTTTCGTTACAAACTGCTCACTCCCTAATGGCCTTCCGGTCTTTGTGTGATATTGTATTGCTTTGATTTCTGTTTCAGATACAATAGCGTTGATGAACACTCGGT
>JAGVOC010000127.1 GCA_020052975.1 Desulfobacterales bacterium
ACGAATCTTGAGGAATGAAGCGTACTTACTGGTACGCTGCAATGACGAAAGATGAAGTGCAACACAGCAGAATGACTTTTTACGAAGCCGTCATAAATAAAAAAGATACAAATTAAACTGCGGTAACTTATGCATATTGAATAAATAAATCAAGATTGATATTGTCAAATTCAAATGATGTCTTATATTCTGCCCCTATTGTAATAAAAAAGAAAGCCGCTTCAGGTGGGCGGCAGCTTGCTTCAGTTTAATGCGGACTCAGAATTGATGTGGTCGTTAAAAGTCCAAAATCCTGTCACTCCCGTGAAAATCCGCCGCGGCAGACTTTCGCGGGAATGACGAAAAAGAGTAAAAACCGACTTCTTACAAGTCCATCAAAATTGATTGCATATTTGGGGTTTGTTGTTAAGATTGCGGTATCAGATTAAAAAATGCCGGTTTTATTACGGCAATAACTATACACTGGAGAAAAAATGGCCGAGACTGACAAGGATGATCTTATAAGTATTATTGAAGAGGATGAAAAAGATGCAAAATTTCCTGAAATTATGCCTCTTATGCCTGTCCGTGATGTCGTAATTTTTACGGATATGCTTCTTCCTCTTTTTGTGGGCCGTGAAAAGTCGGTCAGGGCTGTTGAAGAAGCAGTCAGAAAAGACGGGTTTTTGTTTCTTGTTACACAAAAAGATCCAAATGTTGAAAATCCAACTGAGGATGAAATATACAGAATCGGGACTGTGGGCAGGGTGTTGAGAATGCTTAAGCTTCCTGACGGGCGGGTTAAGGCTCTTGTACAGGGTATTGCCAAAGCCAGAATTTCCGATTTTGTGAGGCGAAAATCTGTATACCGGGTTAAAATCGAAAAGATAACCGAGGAATCTATCAGGGAAATAACCCTTGAGATTGAGGCTCTCATGAGGAATGTACGAGAGCATTCGGAGAAGATACTCGCTTTCCGCGGTGAATTAACCGGCGATGTCGGCACCATACTCGAAGAGATAAATGATCCGGGAAAACTGGCAGACCTTGTTGCATCAAACCTGAGGTTGAAAATTGAAGAATCCCAGCAACTGCTTGAACTGATTGATCCGGTCGAGCGCCTCAAAAAGGTAAACGAGCTTTTATCCAGAGAGGTTCAGCTTTCGGCAATGCAGGCCAAGATACAGTCCGATGTGAAGGACGAGATTTCAAAAAGCCAGCGAGATTACTACCTGAGGGAACAGATGAGAGCCATCCACAGGGAGCTTGGTGAGCATGACGAAAAAGCCCAGGAGATTCAGGAATACAGGAAAAAGATAAAACGGGCCAAAATGGCCAAAGAAGCCGAAAAAGAGGCTGCAAAGCAGCTTAAGCGGCTTGAGATGATGCACCCGGATTCTGCCGAAGCTTCTGTTGTTCGGACATATCTTGACTGGCTTGTTGAACTCCCCTGGAGCAGGTCAACAAAGGATATTATAAATATCAAAAATGCAAAGAAGATTCTTGATACGGATCATTACGGGCTTAACAACATCAAGGACCGCATTCTTGAATACTTAAGCGTAAGAAAGCTGAATGCAAGGATGAAAGGACCTATCCTCTGTTTTGTCGGACCTCCGGGTGTCGGAAAAACATCCCTTGGGAAAGCTATTGCCAAGGCTATGAAACGCAAATTCGTCCGGATTTCTCTTGGCGGAATCAGGGATGAAGCTGAAATAAGAGGGCACCGGCGTACATATATCGGGGCTCTTCCCGGGCGTATCCTTGAGGGCTTAAAACAGTGCGGTTCCAACAATCCTGTCTTCATGATGGATGAAATCGACAAGGTGGGGGCCGATTTCCGCGGAGATCCTTCCGCAGCACTTCTGGAAGCCCTTGATCCGGAACAGAACTTTGCCTTCAGTGATCATTATTTAAACCTTCCCTTTGATCTTTCCAAGGTTATGTTTATTCTTACAGCGAATCTGACGGATACAATACCATCTGCCCTTCTTGACAGGATGGAAGTTATCAATCTTTCGGGTTATACCGAGGAAGAAAAGAAAATAATCGCAGAAACATATCTTCTTCCACGCCAGATAAAGGAAAATGGCATCAGCGCAAAAAAAATGACTATCAGCAGCGAGGCGATGCGCCAGATAATAACCGAGTATACTTCTGAAGCCGGATTGAGGAATCTTGAAAGAGAGATAGGAACGATCTCCCGCAAGCTGGCCAGGAAAATAGCAGAAGGCGAAAAAGGCCCTTTTCATATTTCAAAAGGCAATTTGCAAAAATATCTGGGAGTTCCGAAGTTTATTGCTGAAATGGATCAGGAAGACAGCCAGATAGGCCTTTCTACCGGCCTTGCCTGGACGCAGGTCGGAGGAGAAGTACTCTATGTTGAAGCAACCCTGATTCAGGGGAAGGGAGAGCTTATAATAACGGGACAGCTTGGCGAAGTCATGCAGGAATCTGCAAGGGCAGCCGTCAGTTATGCACGGGCTAACCTCTCTTTTTTCGGCCTGGGGGAAAATTTTTTTGAAAATACCGATGTGCATATACATGTTCCTGCCGGGGCAATTCCTAAAGACGGTCCATCTGCCGGGATAGCAATGGCAACGGCACTTATTTCTGTCCTGACGAATAAGCCGGTGAACAAATATGTCGCCATGACCGGTGAGATTACTCTGAGAGGAAGGGTCCTTCCGATAGGAGGGCTGAAGGAAAAGGCGCTGGGTGCTTTAAGAGCCGGAATCAAAACAATAATAATTCCTGAAAAAAACATGAAAGATCTGACTGAGATTCCGGCGAATGTTAAACGGAAAATCAAGTTTATAATGGCAAAGAATATGAAAGAGGTTCTCCCGATAGCTATCGATGGTTATACAACAAATGAGAAGAAATAACCCGTGATCCTGCCATGAAAATACTCGCTGTTGACACGTCTTCGAGAAGCTGCAGCGTTGCTGTGGTTGAAAACGACAACCTTCTTGCGGAAATAATTAAGGAAGACGGTGAAACGCATTCAAGACACCTGATGGATATGATAAAAAAGGTGCTTGAATTGTCCGGTCTGGTTCCTTTTGATATTGATTGTTTTGCTGTTACAAAAGGGCCGGGAAGCTTTACAGGCCTTAGAATAGGAATAAGCTCCGTTAAAGGCCTTGCTGCTGCGACCGGAAAACCTTTAGCCGGGATATCAACTCTTGATGCCCTGGCAGCCCAGGTACTCCCAACCCCGTATCTGGTCTGTTCCGTAATTGATGCAAGAAAGGGCGAGGTCTACTCTTCCAGATACAGATTTATAGACGGCTTGATTCAAAAGGAGATGAAGGAAGAGGCCTTCCTTCCGGATAAAGCAGCGGATGGAATCGGAGAGCCCAGCCTCTTTATCGGTGATGGTGCAAGTTTGTACCGCGATATCATTGAAAAAAAATTAGGAAATCTTGCCCATTTCCCCCCGCCTCTTTTTAATGTTATAAGGGCTTCTACAGTTGCTTTCATGAGCCTTAAAAAGTTTGAAAACAATGATACGGTGGATGCCGCGCTCCTTGTGCCTCATTATATCAGAAAATCGGATATAAATATTAATTGAAGCTCCCTACAGATTGTTGAACCGAAACAGCGAGCGCAATCTCCGCTGCTTGCGGCGGAGTTAGCGAGCGAATTAAAAACAGACACTATTCCTTACGGTCGAAGATTCTCCGCAGCTTGCTGCGGGGAACTTCAAAACATATTCCCTTGACACGAAAAGGAATTACTACTAAAAAACTGTTAGTTATTAAAAATCAGTATTTTCGGAACCATATATAAATTATCGGGATCTCTTAAGAGCATCCTGTTTGGAGGAATAGATGGACTACAAGAAAACGCTGAATCTTCCGGTTACTGAATTTGCCATGAAAGCCAATCTGGCTGTAAGAGAACCGTTGATGTTGAAATCATGGGAAGATATCCGCTTATATGACAAGGTAAGAGCAGCTTCGGAAAAACGCGAACTGTTTATTCTCCACGATGGTCCCCCGTATGCAAACGGGAATATTCATATTGGAACTGCACTGAACAAGATTCTTAAGGATATTGTTGTACGCAGCAGGCAGATGTCGGATTATAATGCCGTATATGTTCCGGGATGGGACTGCCATGGGCTTCCCATAGAACACAATGTTGATAAGGAACTTGGCACTGAAGGCAAAAAATATTCACAGGCCGAAATAAGAAAGCTTTGCCGCCGGTATGCCGAAAAATATATTGATATTCAGCGCGAAGAATTCAAAAGACTTGGTGTTTTGGGGGAATGGGATAATCCGTATCTGACCATGAATTATGAGTATGAAGCCATAATTGCCAGAGAATGTGCCAAGTTTGCCCTGGAAGGCAGCCTTTACAGGAGTAAAAAACCGATACACTGGTGCTGCAGCTGTAAAACAGCGCTTGCTGAAGCAGAGATAGAATACAAAGACGTTTCATCTCCTTCTGTTTTTATCAAGTTCCCCCTGGTTGATGACATTTCACCGGAGTTCCCGGAACTCTCCGGCAAAAAAATATACGTGGTTATATGGACAACCACACCATGGACTATTCCTGCGAACCTTGCCATAGCCCTTCATCCGGATTTCAGGTATGCAGCCGTTGATAACGGTAACGGAGAGGTTTTTATTCTTGCCGATGATCTTGCCGCACGCTGCATGAAATCTTTCGGATTTTCAGATTGGAAGATACTTTCAGAAATCAGCGCCGGGAAACTCGAAAAAAAGCGCTGCAGGCACCCGCTTTACAGCAGGGATTCCGTTATTATTCTTGGAAACCATGTGACACTTGAAGCCGGTACCGGATGTGTCCACACTGCTCCGGGGCATGGCCGTGAAGATTATGAAGTTGGTCTCCAGTACGGTCTTGATACATATTCGCCTGTCGATGACAACGGCTGTTTTACAAAGGATGTGGAGTATTTTGAGGGAAAGTTCGTTTTCAAAGCGAATAAAGATATTGTTCTGAAACTGAAGGAATCGGGCTCCCTTGTTGCGGAGGAGACAATTACACATTCTTATCCCCACTGCTGGCGATGCAAACAGCCTGTTATTTTCAGGGCGACTCCCCAGTGGTTTATTTCAATGGATAAAACCGGCCTGAGAAAGAAGGCCCTTGAGGAGATTGACAATGTAAAGTGGGTTCCCCACTGGGGAAGAGAAAGAATTTACGGCATGATTGAAAACAGGCCGGACTGGTGCGTTTCAAGGCAGCGCGCCTGGGGAGTCCCCATAGCTGTTTTCTTCTGCGATAAATGCGAAGCCCTTCATATAAATCAGGAAATAGTCGATCACGTATTTGAGCTTTTTAAGACCCATGGCGCCGATATATGGTTTGAAAAAGACGCAAGCGAACTCATCTTAAAGGGAAGTGTTTGTGAAAAATGCGGAAATACGACGTTCAGAAAGGAAACCGACATTCTGGATGTCTGGTTTGACTCGGGTGTCAGCCATGCCGCCGTACTTGAAGAGCGCTCTTATTTGAAATGGCCAGCAGACCTTTATCTTGAAGGGAGCGACCAGCACAGAGGATGGTTTCACAGCTCCCTGCTGACTGCGGTAGGGACAAGGGGAAAGGCGCCGTACAAATCGGTTCTGACCCATGGATTTGTGGTGGATGCGGACGGTAAAAAGATGTCCAAATCGATTGGAAATGTCATAGCTCCAAAGAAAGTAATCGATAAATACGGGGCCGAAATCCTGAGACTGTGGGTTTCCGCTTCCGACTACAGGGATGATGTTCGTATTTCGGATAACATATTACTTCAGCTAAGCGACGCATACAGAAGAATAAGAAATACCTGCCGGTTCATGCTCGGGAATTTATATGACTTCGATCCTTCAAAAGATGCCGTCTCATATGAATCGATGCCCGAAATTGACAGATTTGCCCTTCATAAACTTTACGAACTGACGGAAAAGAGCCTTAAGGCTTACGATTCGTACGAGTTCCATATAGTTTACCACGGCCTTTATAACTATTGTACCATAGACCTTTCGGCTTTTTACCTGGATATATTAAAAGACAGGCTTTATACATCTTTTCCCGGGTCTGTTGAGAGGAGAAGCGCGCAAACAGTCCTGCATGCCATACTCGATTCGATTGCCCGAATTATGGCCCCAATACTTCCTTTCACATCTGAAGAGATCTGGAAATTCATGCCCATGATGCGGGGGAAAGAGGAAAGCATTCATATTGCCTCCCTGCCTGTTGCCGGAAAAGAGTGGAAAGACGAGCTGCTTGCCGGAAGGTGGAAAAAAATTCTTGAAGTGCGAGGAGAAGTGACGAAGGCTCTCGAGGAAGCAAGGTCAAAGAAGCTGATCGGCCATTCACTCGATGCTGAAGTTACTTTAGCCGCAGAGAGCGACCTGATCAGTCTTCTTGAGGGGTATTCCGGAGAATTGCGGACCGTGTTTATTACATCAGGAGTCTCTTTGTCAAAAAAAGGAGTTCTTCCGGGAGCATTTGAAAGCAGGGATGTAAAAGGCCTTTATGTGCTGGTAGCGTCCGCTGCAGGCGGCAAGTGTCAAAGATGCTGGATGTACGATCTTTCTGTCGGGTCAATCGCAGATGACCCCGATGTCTGCGGGAGGTGCCGGGATGCGCTTGAGAAGATCGGGAAGGTGTGAGGGGAAAGGGTCAAGGGTCAAGTAGCAAGGGGTTAGGAATAAAAAAAAAGAATATTGTACATCGTACATAGAACTTCGAAAAACAAACCATGATTCGCGATCAACGAAGTGCGATGTACGGCTTTTCGAACCAGGAATCAGAAACCAGGAATCAGAAACCAGGAACCAGAGACAACTATCCATGCTGTTTGAAAATAAATATGCAAAGCTTGCATTTATTGCCGGGATTGTCCTTTTGCTGGACCAGTTATCCAAGGCTGTAATTTTAACAACCATGCCTCTTTATTATTCAATTACTGTAATCCCCGGATTGTTCAGCATCACACATATTCACAATCCGGGCGGAGCATTTGGTTTCCTTGCAAATCAGAATCCGGATGTCCGGAGAATTGTTTTCATTGTTGTTTCATCACTTGCCATGTGTCTTATATTCTACTTTTATAATACTACTCCACGCAGCCATTCAATTCTTGCAACAGGTTTTGCCCTGATTTTTGGCGGGGCTGCCGGAAATCTCACAGACAGAATACGCTTTGGAAGCGTTGTGGATTTCCTTGATATATATATCGGGAGTTATCACTGGCCTGCTTTTAATATAGCTGACAGCTCGATTTCCATCGGTATGGGAATCTTTGTTTTTCATCTTTTATTCAGAAAAATGCCCGTATGACGGGCTCCGGAGAATAAATGTTTCCAGTTCTTCTTAAAATTGGCCCAATATCGATTTTTACCTACGGTTTTTTTATTGCCGTTGGTTTTCTTGCGGGAATATATCTTGCCACAAAGGAAGCAAAAAGAGTGGGGGAAGATCATGAAAAGATAATGGACCTCTGCTTTTATATCCTGATTGCCGCCATCTTAGGTTCCAGGCTTTTTTATGTCGCTACAAGTCCGGAGATTTTTTTAAAGGATCCGTTTGAAATACTCAAAATATGGAACGGCGGCCTTGTTTTTTACGGGGGATTTATCGCCGCCCTGGTTACAGGGGTTATTTATCTTAAGGTAAAAAATATTCCTGTATGGAAAACAGCCGATATTATGGCCCCTTCAGTAGCGCTTGCTCACTTTTTTGGAAGAATCGGATGTTTTTTTGCAGGCTGTTGTTATGGAAAATACTGTGATCTTCCCTGGGCTGTGACATTCAACCATCCTGATTCGCTTGCGCCAACCGGGATACCGCTTCATCCAACCCAGCTCTATGAATCTCTTGGCAATCTGGCAATATTTCTGTTCCTGTTCTTTTTCCGCAAATACAAAAAACATGACGGCCAGATATTCTGGATGTATGTTCTGCTCTATGGGATTACAAGAATTATTATTGAAACCTTCCGGGCCGATTTCAGGGGCGAATTTTTCTACGGTGTATTATCGATTTCACAGGTTGTCGGCGGATTCATGGCTGTTGTTTCCCTGATAATGCTTTTCATATTTCGCAAAAGAGCTTTAAGCAAATAAAAACATCTTGAACCAAAATGCCTGAGATCAATTACAAAGACCTGAAAAGCCATATAAAAAACGCTGCCAAAGAAGGGTTTCCCCCCCTTTATCTTATTTGCGGCGAAGAGATGCTATGTAAAACAGCTCTTGAAGAGCTTATCGATGCCATGCTCCCCGCCGCATCATCAAGAGAAATGAATTATGAACCGGTAGACGGTACAAACGGTAATATATTCGACGCCATTGAGCGGGTTAATACATTTTCATTTTCATCCGGCAGAAAAGTCGTTGCCTTAATTGATTCCAAAATATTCTATTCGAAAGATAGTCAGGCAGTTTTGCTGACAAAGGCAAAAGAGGCATGTGCCCAGGACGATATTAAAAAGGCCGCAAGATATTTTACCGGAATTATGTCATTGCTCAACCTTTCCTTTGATGATGTGAGTAAAGCAAACAGAAAAGACTCACTTAAAATTGACGAGAGCATTTCCGATTATAACTGGATCGATGACATTGTTGATTATTGTATTGAAAATAATGTTAATTTATCAGCAGGAGAAGACAGTGCTTCCTTTTTCTTGACAGCTATTGAGAAAGGATTTCCAAAGGGAAATCATCTTATTATCGTTGCTGAACAGGCAGATAAAAGGCTTAACCTGTATAAGGCTTTGAACAAAAAAGGTATCATTATTGATTGCCAGGTTTCAAAAGGGAACTATAAAAGCGAAAAGATTGCAAAGGAAAGCGTTATTTCAGAAAGGATGAATGCCATACTTTTAAAAAACGGCAAGACTATGGATAAGGATGCATATCTTGCCATGTATGAAATGACCGGATTTGACCTGCGGACCTTTTCAAACAATTTAGAGAAGCTCATAGCTTATACCGGAAAAAGAAAAAATATTACTGCAGGTGATGTTGAAACTGTATTAGAGAGGACAAAAACAGATCCGATTTATGAGTTTACAAATGCGGTATCCGACAGAAATCTTGAAAACTCACTTATGTTCCTGGATTCTCTCCTTTACTCCGAAATTCATCCTCTCCAGATTCTCTCTGCAATAATAAATCAGTTCAGAAAACTTATTTTTCAAAAGGGATTTGCAGAAAGCCCTTACGGAAAAGCCTGGAATCCTGACTTTTCATACCCGAGCTTTTCTTCCGTCACCATGCCGGCCATAGAAGAGTATGAAAAGGATTTAATTAACGGGATTGAAGGCTGGGACAGATATTTTGCGGATGAAGAGAATGAGGATAAAGCTGAAAACAAAAGGAAGAAGCCGGGAAAAAAGAAAAGCACGATATATTCTGATCTTTTGATTGTGAAAAACGCCAGAAGTCCTTATCCTGTATATCAGTTATTCAAGAAGTCGGAAAAGTTCAGAAAAGAGGAGCTTCTTTGTTGCTATGAAAAACTGAAAAAAGCGGATTTGGAGCTTAAGTCATCAGGCAGGGATCCTAAACTCATACTCGTAAACGTTATATTCCAAATTTGCCTGCAAAAGTAACTATCTGTAATTGTTTGATTGTTGCATGACTGAAAACCCCTCATTTTCAACACCAACTTCTTTTTTTACCAGGCTTTGGGAAAAGAGTCGAGAGGCCGGATAGGAGTATGGGTTGAGGACACAAAGAAAAACCTGAATGTTTTTAATAGGTCTTTCTTCGTGCCTTTGTGCCTTCGTGTGAAAAATTGACTTTTTACGAAACCGTCAATTCTGACGGGAAGGGGATAATGAATTATGCCAAAAACAAAGATTGTATGTACAATAGGCCCATCAAGCGATTCTCCGGAAGTTTTGAGAGAGCTTATTTTTAACGGGATGAATGTGGCCAGATTGAATTTTTCCCATGGGACCCACAGTGAACATCTTAAAAAAATAAATACAATACGCTCTATTTCAGATGAACTTGGAGCCCATGTCGCCATACTCCAGGATCTTTGCGGCCCCAAGATAAGGGTCGGTAAAGTGAAAGAGCCGGGCGTGCGTCTTGATCCCGGTCAGACATATGTTCTTACCAGTAAGCATGTTGAAGGTGACAAGGAACGCGTTTCAGTTTCATATAAAAGCCTGCCTTCGGATGTTAAACCGGGAGACAGGATACTGCTGGCGGACGGTATGATGGAGCTTGTTGTTGTAAAGACAAGCCGGAACGACATATTTTGTAAAGTTGTGACCGGTGGGTTTCTTACTTCGAACAAGGGAATTAATCTTCCCACGGGCACAATCAAGGCTGATGCAATAACTGATAAAGATTACAAGGATCTTATCTTTGGCTTGAAAAATGATGTGGATTACATTGCCCTTTCATTTGTCAGGAGCGCAAAGGATATTCTAGGGCTGAAAAAAATAATAAGGAAGGAGAAGAAAAACATTCCTGTTATCGCCAAAATAGAAAAACATGAGGCGCTTGATGATATTGAGGAAATAATGAAGGTGTCGGATGGGATCATGGTTGCTCGTGGTGATCTTGGTGTTGAAATACCTCTTGAAAGCGTTCCGAATATTCAGAAGATGCTTGTGAAAAAAGCCAATGACATGGGCAAACCCGTCATTATAGCCACCCAGATGCTTCGCTCCATGGTTAATTCTCCGCGCCCGACAAGGGCGGAGGCCAATGATGTGGCAAATGCTGTTCTGGACGGGACTGATGCTGTAATGCTTTCAGAAGAGACGGCAAGCGGGGAGTACCCTGTTCAGGCAGTTCAGTTTATGAGCAGGATTGCGGAGGATGCCGAAAAGAATTTTCCCCATGAAAAATATCTCAGGCTGATGCCCAAAAAGGATGTTTCAGAATCTGTCGCCTATGCGTGCTGTGTTCTGGCTGACCATCTCGATGCCAGTGCGATAGTTGCCACAACCCGTTCGGGTTCAACAGCAGCACATATATCGAGGTTCAGGCCAAAAACAAGAATCATAGCCCTCTCTCCTGAAAAGAGCGCTGTCAGACGCCTTGCCCTTTACTGGGGATGTTTGCCAAGTCTTGTTGTTGAGTTAAAAGGGCAGGATAATATGATAGATAATTCGGCTGTATCTGCCCTTGCTTCAGGTTGTGTATCAAAAGGTGACCTGGTTGTGATTACCTCCGGGTATCCTGAATATGTCGAGGGGACTACGAATATGATGAGGGTTATCAGGCTTTAGGAGATAGCGAAAAGTGAATAGTGAACAGTGAATAGTAAATAGTAAAAAGTGAAGGGGCCAAGGATTCAGGGGTTCAGGGGGTAAGGAGAGAGGTGAAACGATTATGGGATTTATCAGAGATCAGGAGGAGCGTCTGGTAATAGGTCTTTTGACTGCGAAATATCAGAAGAAGAATCTTCCTGTGCCCGAAATTTCCGAATTGAAGCGCCAGGCTGCAAGAATAGTCGATGAAGTGCACGGTATTGCCCGTGAAAGGGGGAAAAACGTGCTTTCAATCGTCAAGGATATGGCGGAAGAATTGAGCCGTAATAAAAAATAAGATAGTTATCCGGATATAAAAAACGGCATAAGGAGCCGTAAGCCGGCGTTCAAAAATAACTGGAACATTTGAATGCTATGACCGGCATAAGGCATAAGGAGCCGTAATGAAAGGATCAAAAAAAAGTACATGTTATTTCATAACGGCTCCTAACGAAATAGTCTGAAATGCAATGATTATTTCGTAACGGCTCCTAAAGAAAAAAATAGAAAGGGTTATCAATGGCAGGCGGCGACATATCAAAGCTCAGCATCAAAAAAACTGAAAGTATTGCGGAGTCCGGGAAAAAGAAAAAAATCATTGTGGTTTTGATAATTGTATTACTTTTAGCTGTGACCGGGATTTTTTACAAAAAAGGCTTTTTAACGCCTCCTGTTGAAGTCCGGGTCTCCAAGATATTAAATATATATCCATCCCAGACATATACAATCCTTAATGCGAGCGGTTATGTAGTTGCCCAGCGAAAAGCCGCGGTTGCGTCCAAAATTACGGGGCGGCTTGTTTATTTAGGCGTTGAGGAAGGCAACAGTGTTAAGAAAGGCCAGGTAATTGCCAGACTGGAAAACGACGATGCCGTTGCAGCAAGAAACAGAGCTCTGGCCAACGTCAATGCCGCCAAGTCTGCCCTGGAACAGGCTATGGCTGAGTTCGATGACGCAGCATTGAACTTTAACAGGATGTTGAAACTCTCTGAAAAGGGAAGCGTGGCAAGAGCTGAGAATGATATTGCCGAAGCAAGATGGAAAAGGGCAAAAGCCGCCGTATCAGCCCAGAAATCTTCAATCAAGGCCAGTGAAGCAGCACTTAAGGAAGCCGAAGTACTGCTTGAATACGCGACTATCAGGGCGCCTTTTGACGCGGTAGTGCTTACAAAGAACGCCGACATTGGCGATATTATTACACCTCTTGGCGCTGCTACAAATGCAAAGGCAGCGGTTGTGGACATTGCGGATATGGAGTCACTTCAGGTAGAAGTAGATGTTTCCGAGTCGAATATCGGCATTGTCAAAAACGGACAGCCGTGCGAGATTCAGCTTGATGCCTTGCAGGATTCACGGTTCAGAGGAGCAGTTCACATGATAGTTCCAACTGCCGACAGGACCAAGGCATCGGTCATGGTCAAGGTGGGATTTAAGGAAAAAGATCCGCGGATACTTCCCGAGATGAGCGCCAAGGTAGCCTTTCTTACCCGGGAGGTCCTGCCTGAAGAAGAAAAATCTTTAGCGGCAATTCCTGCTGATGCAATAACCGGAATTGAGGGGAATGAGTCTGTTTTTCTGGTGAAAGACGGCCGTGCATATAAAACGGAGATAAAAACCGGAAGGCGGGTCGGGAACATGGTGGAGTTATTAAGCGGAGCAGGGATTGGCGAAATCATGGTTACAAAGCCCACAAGTAAAGTCAAAGACGGGATAAAGATTAAGGTTCTGGAGGATTAGTACAGAAATTGGCGCCTATCGTAGAGATTAAAGACCTTACTAAATCATACCGCCGCGGAAATCAGTCCATCGTTGTCCTGGAGAATATATCCCTGAATATTGAAGAGGGGGATTTTCTTGCCCTTATGGGGCCTTCTGGCTCGGGCAAAAGCACACTGCTCAACCTTATAGCAGGTCTCGACAAGGCGGACAGCGGAAGTATAAAGGTTGGAGGAATTGATATTTCCATGCTTTCAGAATCGATGCTTGCAAAATGGAGATCTGAAAATGTCGGATTTATTTTTCAGTTCTATAATCTTGTTCCGGTATTAACCGCCTTTGAAAATGTTGAATTGCCCCTGATTTTGACGGATCTTTCCAAAAAAGAGCGAAAAGAACACGTCACCACAGCCCTTAATCTCGTTAACCTTGAAGACAGGATGGATCATTATCCGCGCCAGCTCTCAGGCGGCCAGCAGCAGCGGGTTGCAATAGCAAGAGCTGTTGTCACAGATCCCACAATGATTGTCGCTGACGAGCCGACCGGCGACCTCGACAGGGCATCGGCTGAAGAGGTGCTGCGGCTTATGGAGAGGCTGAGCGGTGACATCGGGAAAACAATTATTATGGTGACTCACGACCCGCGGGCAGCAAAAAAAGCCAACAATATGAAGTACCTTGAAAAGGGTGTTCTTGCCAATGCTCCTGAAGCTTCTTTTTCGGAATGCCTTTAGACACAAGCTCCGTGCCGGTCTGACCATCTGCGGCATATGCGTTGCAATTCTTGCCTTCGGCCTTCTCAGGACAGTTGTAAGCGCGTGGTATGCAGGAGTTGATGCATCTTCTTCCACCCGTCTGGTTACTCGTAATGCGATCTCACTTATCTTTCCTCTTCCTCTTTCATACAAGGATAAAATACGGGGTTTGGAGGGGGTTAAAATAGTTTCTCTCGGGAACTGGTTCGGGGGAATATATATTGAAGAGAAGAATTTTTTTGCCAATTTTGCGGTTGATTCCAAAACATATCTTGACCTCTATCCTGAATTTGTAATCCCTCCCGACCAGAAACTCTCCTTTTTAAAGGAAAGGAAGGGTTGTGTGGTCGGAAGCAAACTGGCAAAAAGGTTCGGATGGAAACTGGGGGATACGATTGTCTTAAGGGGTACCATATTCCCGGGCAAATGGGAGTTTATTCTGCGGGCCATATACAAGGGCAGGAACAAAACAATAGATGAAAGCCAGTTTTTCTTTCACTGGGATTATCTGAACGAAACAATGAAAAAGGTCCAGCCCCGGAGGGCTGACCAGGTGGGTTTTTACATGATCGGCACGTCTTCTCCGGACATTGCCGCCTCAACCAGTAAATCGGTAGACAGCCTTTTTAAAAATTCTTTCGCGGAAACCCTGACCGAGACCGAAAAAGCATTCCAGATGAGTTTCATCGCTTTAAGCCAGACTATCCTGACAGTAATCCAGCTTGTTTCCCTGGTGGTTATAGTCATTATCCTCGCTGTTGTGGCAAATACAATGGCCATGTCGGTGCGTGAGAGGATGAGTGAATATGCGGTATTCAAAACACTCGGTTTCGGCGGTTTTTACCTTTTTATCCTTATACTGGGTGAATCCCTGTTAATAACGACTATAGGGTGCGCAATAGGAATTATCGCCACATTCCCGGCTGCAGATGCTTTTGCCCGGGCTGTAGGAGACTTTTTCCCCATTTTCAATATAAGTTCACTGACGATTTATCTTGATATGCTTGCCGCCCTTATTGTCGGTGTGGTTGCAGCGGTATTTCCGATCTGGCGGGCCGTATCCGTTCCTATCGCAAGCGGGCTGGGGAGGGCAGGCTGAGGATGGACCTTCTGTTTTTTTACAGCTTTCGGAACCTGCTTGCGAGAAGACTTACCACTTCACTTACTGCGGCCGGAATGGCGCTTGTCGTTTTCGTATTTGCTTCGATAGTGATGCTTGCCGAAGGGCTGCAGAAGACACTGGTTGATACCGGCTCATACGATAATGTTGTTGTAATCCGGCGCTCTTCGGTTTCAGAGGTGCAGAGCGGCGTCGAAAGGATCCAGGCTTCCATTGTTGAGACCCGGCCCGAGGTGGCTGTCGGCGCAAACGGGCGCAGGCTCCTTGCGAAGGAGCTTGTTGTGCTTATCACTCTTGAGAAGAAGGAGTCGAACAGCCCGGCCAATGTTGTAATCAGGGGAATTTCGGAAAATTCGCTTGAGTTGCGACCCCAGGTAAGGCTGAAAGAGGGACGTCTTCCGAGGCCCGGATCACTGGAAATTCTTGCCGGCCGGAGCATTGCAGGGAGATTTAAGAATGCGGGACTTGGTGATACTCTTTTCTTTGCCATGCGGACATGGACGGTTGTGGGTATTTTTGATGCCGGCAGTTCAGGATATGGTTCTGAAATATGGGGGGATGTCGATCAGTTTATGCAGGCGTTCAGGAGGCCGGTCTATTCGTCTGTTATTTTTAAACTCGGGAAATCTCCCGATTTTGAGACCTTGAAAAAAAATATTGAAAGTGATCCAAGACTCACATTAGAAGCCAAGCGTGAAACAGTATATTACAAAGAGCAGTCAGAGATGATGGCCAAATTCCTGCGGATTCTGGGACAGTATCTTACTCTGGTTTTTTCAATAGGAGCCATTGTCGGGGCCATGATTACCATGTACGCGGCTGTTGCAAACAGGACCGGCGAAATCGGTACTTTACGGGCTTTGGGATTCAATCGGTCAAGCATTCTTGCTGCATTTCTTCTTGAATCTTTGCTTCTTGGTTTTATCGGGGGATTCGCGGGGCTCTTTTTTGCATCTTTCTTGCAATTTTTTACAGTTTCAACAACAAATTTCCAGACATTTTCAGAGCTTGCCTTCAGCTTTTTGCTGACATTTGAAATAGTATACAAGTCGCTGCTGTTTTCTCTTGTCATGGGGTTTATCGGCGGGATACTTCCCGCTTTCAGGGCTTCGAGGATGAATATTGTGGAAGCGCTCCGGGAATCATGAGGATAGAGCCATAATAACTCGCTGCGGGGAATCCTCAATATAAATAGAAAACTATATGATAATATTGACTTATATTGTCATTCAGGGTTTTGTTAAGGGGCCAGATACGGCCCCTACATGTTTTATATTGATTTTCTTCTGTCTTTCCCTGATCTCTTTTCCATACTATTTCTGCGCTCAGGTCCTTTAAAATTATTATCGATAAGCCGCCTGCGATCTCTCCTCATTCTTCGATTTTCCTTCTGACGATTTTCAAATGTACTCATAATATCTGTCCCCCCTGGTAATAAGATGCACTCTATGCCGCTGTTGAACCCAGGTTGGCTGGAAGCAGCGGTAAAATGTTTTTATTAATTGATATTCATATTTTTACATAATGTCAATATGAATGCATATTTCTGAACTGAAGGCAGGTAACATATCATTTTTATACATATAGTAAATGTCATAAATCTATTCCGTTTGGGTATGGGTGCGTATGCGATCCGCAGGAATAATGATCTGCCCTTTGTCAACGGCGGCAAATTCGCTTACATGGAATCCGTGCAGCCCCAAAAGGGTTTTTCTCACGAAGCTGTTTATCGTATCCGCCTGTACAATTTTTATTGTCTATTTGGGGGCGTCCTCGAAGACCTGTGACGAATTTTCTGCGGTTCGCATACGCACCCATACCCAAACAATTTGAACGAGCTCCAATCGGAACATTATTCTGACAATCGCTACAAATAGTGTCCATCAATGAAACAGCGCCGGATACAGGGGTGTTTTTAATTCGGAAATCAGCAATTTAGTACAGGTTCAAACAACCAGAACACAAGCGGCGTAGGATAACTGGTCAATAATGGTCGATTATATTTCCTTAATAAATAATAGCTTGACATATATTTAATAAAATGTTGAGATATTATCGACCATGCGGTCGGTTATAATCAGGAGGATTTATGCCAAGGATTGTTGACAGAGACAAGAAGCGATCCGAGATCGCCCAAAAGGCTATCGAAGTTCTTGCCAAAAGAGGATTTCAGGCTACGACAATTCAGGAAATTGCCAATGCCGCAGGTCTCGGTAAAGGGACTATCTATCATTATTTTAAAACAAAAGAAGAGATTCTGCTGGTAGTCTCTGAGGAAATATTTCATGAAATGGAGAGGTCTTTCGGCGCGGCCCTGCTCAGGATAGACAAGCCGATAGAGAAACTATCCGCCTTGATTGAGGAAGCCCTTCATGTAACCGAAGACGTGGAACATCTTTTTATCGTCTATACGGAATTGTGGCTTATGAACATCAGAGGAGATCAATATAATGATTTTATGAGCGTCATCACGCACCTGCACAATGATCTGAAAAATCTGGTTACCAGAATGATTGATGAAGGGAAAAAGCAGGAGCTTTGGGACAAAGATACCGATTCGGACGCATTAGCCGCCTATCTGGTCGCTTCATTTGACGGCGTAATTGCCCATTACATGATGGATAAAGAAAATTTCGATATTAAGCGTGTCACAAATGAGTTCATGCGTTTTGTTCTCCGGCAGGGAACACCAAAAAAATGATCGCCAAAGAAGGACAGACACATAATTTGAGAGATGTCGTTTTTCAGGTAAAGGACCTCACGAAAACATACAAAATGGGCGAGGTAGAGGTTCATGCTCTGCGGGGAGCGAATCTGGAACTCTTTTCCGGTGAACTGGTTGTTCTCCTCGGACCTTCGGGAAGCGGGAAATCAACATTATTGAATATTTTGGGTGGCCTTGATACGGCAACAGGCGGCTTTGTTTCATACAGGGGCAAAAATCTGACTAATGCCAATGAACAGGAACTGACGGAATATCGCCGTTTTCATGTGGGATTTGTCTTCCAGTTTTACAACCTGATTCCCAGCCTCACCGCAAGGGAGAATGTGTCGGTTGTGACTGAGATAGCAAGAAATCCCATGGTCCCGGAAGATGCTTTAGCGATTGTCGGTTTGACCGAGCGGCTGGATCATTTTCCCGCCCAATTATCGGGTGGAGAGCAGCAGCGCGTGGCTATAGCCCGCGCAATCTCAAAAAACCCGGAGGTTTTGCTCTGCGATGAACCGACCGGGGCTCTTGATTCCAAAACGGGAATAGTGGTGCTCGAAGCCCTGGAGCGTATCAATCGCGAGATGGGTACGGCAACGGCGATCATCACGCATAATGCAGACATTGCCGGCATGGCCGACCGCGTAATTTATCTCAGTAACGGAAGAATTTCGGAAGTAAAGACAAACAGGGTGAAAAAAGCGCCCTGCGAGCTTAACTGGTGAGATAATGAAGGCACTTAACCGAAAACTATGGCGGGATTTATGGCGCATGAAGGGCCAGATCTTTGCCATTACGCTGGTAGTTATGAGCGGTGTAGCGACCTTTATCATGTTCATCAGCACTATGGATTCCCTGAATCTCACCAGAAACACGTTCTATCGGGACTACAGTTTTGCCGATGTTTTTGTAAACCTGAAGCGGGCGCCGGAAAGCCTGAAGGATAAGATCAAAAATGTTCCCGGTGTCAATCAGGTCGAAACCCGTGTTTCCGCCTATGTAAAGCTCGATATCACCGGATTTACCGAACCGGTTACTGCCAGAATTCTATCCATTCCCGATGACGGCAGGCCGCTGCTGAATCGTCTGTATATCAGGAAGGGTAGACTTGCAGATCCGGCAAAGGATAACGAAGTGGTTATCAATGAAAACTTTGCCAAGGCACATGGCTTCGATCCGGGTGATCAATTTGCGGCGGTCATAAACGGAAAACGGAAGAGGCTCACAATTACAGGCATTGCCCTGTCTCCGGAGTTTGTTCTTCTGATGCGGCCGGAGGCAATAAGTCCTGATTTCAAGCGGTTTGGCATCCTGTGGATGGGTCGCAAGGCTCTCAGCAAATCTTATAATATGGACGGGGCGTTTAACGATGTTGTATTAACTCTCTATCCGCATGCAAAATTGAGTGACGTTCTTGTTGAACTTGACAATATCGTGGAACGATATGGCGGGTTCGGAGCATATGGACGAAAGGATCAAATATCTCATCGCATGCTGAATGAGGAATTCCGGCAGCTTCAGAAGAGCTCGAAAATATTTCCCACGATTTTCATCTGCGTCGCGGCTTTTCTGCTCAATGTCGTAATGAGCAGGACAATAAATACGCAACGCGAACAGATTGCAGCCCTGAAGGCATTCGGATACAATAATATCGATGTCGGCATTCATTATGCGAAACTTGTAATTCTGATTTTATTTACCGGCCTGATTCTTGGTATCGCCGGGGGCATCTGGTTTGGAAACATGCTGGGCGCCATTTATATGGAAGTCTACAGGTTCCCATACCTTATATATATATTGCATCCCGGAGTCATCATTGCCGCAATCCTTATAAGTATAGCCTCAGCTCTTGCCGGTACTTTGCACTCTCTCTGGCGGGCAGCCAAACAGCAGCCTGCCGAGGCAATGCGGCCCGAGCCTCCCGCAAAGTACAGGGTAACTCTGATTGAAAAAACAGGGATTGGCCGCTGGCTGACACAGCCGTCGAGGATTATCCTGCGGAATATTGAGCGTAAGCCGGTGAGGACTTTTCTGTCAATTCTCGGAATTGCGGTTGCCTGTGCCACAATGATCTCAAGCGGATTTTTCAAGGATTCGGTTGCTTACATGATTAATGTCCAGTTTATTCTTTCCCAGAAGGAAGATATGACCGTAGCATTCGCCGAACCCACTTCCCGAAGGGCAATATATGAACTCGAAAGACTCCAGGGAGTCCATTCCGCCGAGCCCTTCAGAACAGTTCCGGCGAGGTTCAGAGTTGGTCACTGCAGTTACAAGACTGTAATCAATGGAATAGAGCCTGACAGCCGCCTGCATCTCTTACTGGACAATAATTTTAAGACTTTGTCTCTTCCGCCTTCAGGTATCGTTTTAACCGATTACCTTGGTAAAATCCTCGGAGTTAAAGCCGGTGACATGCTGACTGTTGAGGTTCTTGAAGGATCAAAGCCTGTCCGTCAGGTACCTGTCGTTGCTTTAGTCAAACAGTATCTGGGAGTGACCGGATACATGGATTTAACGGCGTTAAATCGCCTGATGAGAGAGGGTGATGCGATATCCGGCGCTTATCTTTTCACGGATTCAAACTATAGGGAGGAACTGTTCCGGCGTTTTGTGAATATGCCGCGCGTTTCCGGAACCGTGGTGAGGAGCGACGAGATCCTTAATTTTAATGAGATACAGGCCAGAGCGATGCTGTTTTTCACGTTTATTGCCACACTGATGGCTTGTTTCATCTCTTTTGGCGTTGTCTATAACAGTGCGAGAATAGCTCTGTCTGAACGAAGCCGTGAGCTCTCAAGCCTCAGGGTGCTGGGCTATACGCGGGGTGAAATATCCTATATTTTGCTGGGGGAACTGGGACTGCTTACGCTGATTGCCATTCCTCTCGGATTTTTCATCGGGTACTGGCTTTGCGCATATATCGCTCAGGCGCTGGCATCCGACCTTTTCCGGGTGCCGCTGATTATTGAGCTGAAAACATATTCGTTGTCAGCAGCTGTAATTTTCGCATCGGCCTCGGTATCGAGTCTTATTGTGCGCCATAAACTCGATCATCTTGATCTTGTAGAAGTATTAAAAACCAGGGAGTAAAATACCGGTAACAGTGAAACTCACCGCTCTTAAAGGCAGAGATTGTTGGAAGCAGACCGGTCAAAATTCAGACGGCAAAGCAAAAAGCTTCATATGCAAGGCGCGCGAATCTTGAGGAATGAAGCGTACATGGCGTACGCTGGAATGACGAAAGGTGAAGCGCAACGCAGCAGATGGACTTTTTACAAAGCCGTCAGGGAGTAGATTTATGAATATTGCATTACGCAGGAAATTGTCTGTAATCATAATTGTCCTGGTTGCAGTCCTTGCGACCTTATACGGTTTCATTCCTAAAGCTGTTCATGTCGATCTCGTTGATGTTTCGCGGGGGCCGCTGCAGGTCACAATCGAGGAAGAGGGCCGGACCCGCCTGAAGGAACGCTACGTAATTTCAGCACCAACATCCGGATATATGCAGCGCATTGGCGCAAATGTGGGAGATCCGGTGCAGAAGGGTCAGACAATTGTTGTCCTGGAACCTTTGAGGTCACAGTCTCTTGACCCCAGGAGCCGCGCTGAAGCTGAAGCGATCGTATCTGCGGCAAAGGCTGCTCTTAATGCAGCACAGGAAAAGGAGCGTGCCGCAGCGGCTGATGCCGATTACATCGGGAAGAGGTCGGAAAGGATTGCGAAGCTGTACTCAAAAGGATACGTGGCGAAAGATCAATCTGATCAGACGGAGTCCGAGCTTAAAAAGTCGCGTGCTGTCAGGGATTCAGCGAAAGCTGCGGTTGATGTCGCCCGTTCCGAATTTGACCGGGCCAGGGCAACTCTGCAGAACTTTAATCCGGTTAAAAAACCCGTAAATCACAGTACCGTTTATATTTCTTCTCCGGTCAGCGGCAATATTTTCAGGATTTACCGTGAAAGTGAAGGTTCAGTTGGCGCAGGTGAACCGCTTATGGATATCGCAAATCAGGAAAATCTTGAAGTCATTACCGAAGTGCTTTCTTCTGATGCGGTTAAAATGAAAAATGGAACTCCTGTTTTGTTTAAGCGATGGGGCGGGGATGCGCCGCTGTCCGGAGTGGTGAGAATTGTCGAACCAGCCGGATTTACAAAGGTTTCAAGTCTTGGCGTGGAGGAGCAGCGGGTTCAGGTGATTGCGGATATTACGTCGCCGCCCGATACATGGCGTGTTCTCGGTGATGGCTACAGGCTTGAAGCGCACTTTGTCATCTGGGAGGGAAAAGATGTTCTCCAGGTTCCAACCAGCGCACTTTTTCGTTCGGGAAAAGAGTGGGCCGTTTTTATTAATGATAATGGAAAGGCCCGGCAGCGCGCTGTTGAAGTCGGTCAAAGGAATGGATTGACAGCAGAGATCATATCCGGAATAAAAGCAAACGAAAAGGTGATTGCTCATCCCGACGAATCAATCAGCGATGGTACCCGTATAAAATCAGGGAAATAATCTTTTTTCGTATTTCGTGCTTCGGTCAAACTGTTCTACTCCGCCTGCGGCGGATTGGAGCTTAATCGCTCTCGGCCTGATGACGGATTTTTTACGAGTCCATCAATTTTGAAAACGATAATATTAGTTGAAAATGTTTTGAGCCTGTGCTATCGAACAACCAATATATTTAATGTTGGTTCGGTAAGTTAAATCTAACTTAAAATCAAGAGGTTAAAGGGTCAAGAGCAAAGGAGGGAACAATGCGAAAAGGGATTTTGTTGGTTATATGTTGCCTGATGGCCGTTCTTTTTTTGATCTCATGCGGGTCTGAGGTTCCAAAGACAATTAAAATAGGATTTAATATTCCGCTTACAGGGGATATCCCCAAGGTAGGCGAGGGTTCGAAGTTTGCGGCTGAAATGTTCAAGGAGCAGGTCAATGCTGCCGGCGGTATTAAGTTGGGAGATAAATCCTATCCTCTTGAATTTATTTATGTGGATAATGAGGCCAAGGCCGAATCAGCCACAGCCGCAGCCCTTAAGCTGATAAACCAGGACAAGGTCCTCGGCATTATCGGGCCTCAATCCAGCAAGCAGGCTATTCCTGCCGGTGAAATTTGTAACAATAACGGAACTCCCATGATTTCTCCGTGGTCAACCAACCCAAAAACAACAAAAGACCGTCCTTATGTCTTCAGAGGCTGCTTTCTTGATCCTTTCCAGGGCCCTGTTGCCGCCAACTTCGCAACCGAGGAATTCAAGGCAGCAAAGGCTGCGGTTCTTTACGATATAGCAAGTGATTATCCCAAGGGACTTGCCGAGTTCTTTAAGGAAGCTTTCGAGAAAGTTCACGGACCCGGCTCAATAGTTGCCTTTGAGACATTTACCACAAAAGACCGCGATTTCAGCGCCCAGCTGACAAAAATAGTTAAATCAGGAGCGGATGTTCTTTTCGTCCCGCAATATTATGATGAAGTTCCTCTGATTGTTAAACAAGCCCATGAACTTGGTTGGAAAAAACCCATTATGGGAAGCGACAGCTGGGGGTCGGCTGAACTGATGAAACTTTGCGGTGATGACTGCAAGGGATTGTTCTTCAGCACACACTACGCTGCTGCCGGAGCGCAGGGAGCTACAAAAGAATTTATTGACAAGTATAAGGAAAAATACGGATATGTGCCTGATGATGTCGGCGCTCTTACATGGGATTCCATCCGCCTTATGATCCTGGCCATTCAAAACACAGGCGCCCTTACAGGCGATATTAAGAAAAACCGAGATGCAATAAAAAATCAGCTTGCCAAAATCAAGGATTTTGACGGAATAACAGGGAAGATGACTTTTAATCCTGAGGGTGATCCGAGCAAGTGCGCTGTAGTTGTAAAAATCAGCGACTCCGGAGAATTCGAGTTTTATAAATCAGTATGCCCATGATATAATTTTTAGTTTCTGGGCTATGGTTTCTGTTTCAGGGTAATATTGATATGATTTCAAGCATACTGATTTAAATCAGTTATTTAAAAGGGCGGGAGTATTTAATCCCGCCTTTTTAATTAGTTTCCATCCGGAAACTAATTATGTTTTTCGGGGGCAAATAATTTGACATTAGAAATGTTTTTCCAGAATTTTCTTAATGCGCTTCAATGGGGAAGCTTTTATGCATTGATCGCCCTCGGGTATACGCTTGTTTACGGAGTACTTCTGCTTATAAACTTTGCCCACGGGGATATTTTTATGGTCGGGGCTTATGTCGCTTTTTTCATTGCCTCTTTTTTCCTTGGTTCATATCCGGTTCAGCTTCCCTTTGCTTTGCACGGCAATACCATATTTGTGCTTACAATTATTATTACCATGGTGGTTACATCCTGTGTCGGCGTTACCATTGAAAGAGTGGCATACAGGCCTCTCAGGAAAAAGGGGGCCGGACGCCTTTATGTTGTTATTACTGCTCTTATGTGCGGACTTGTTCTTGAAAACGGAAACCTTGCTCTTCTGGGTGCGAGCAGGAAAAGTTTTCCCGAACTTATACAAAAGAGCATATATTCGATTGGCGGAATTACTTTCACTAATGTAAAAATCCTTGTGATAGTAACTACGGTGCTTGTTTTCATATTACTTGAAACCATTGTCCGCAAGACCAAAATAGGAATGGCAATGCGCGCCATCTCATACGATAGCGTAGCTGTGTTGTTGATGGGAATTCCGCTTGATGTTGTTATAGTATTTACTTTCATTCTCGGATCTTCCATGGCTGCCCTTGCAGGTGTCCTTTTTGCAACCGCATATCCTGTTCTTGAACCCTACATGGGGGCCATGGTCGGCTGGAAAGCATTTATTGCCGCAGTAGTGGGGGGTATAGGCGAAATACGCGGGGCTTTTATAGGCGGTTTTATTCTGGGATTTGTTGAAATTTATGTTGCAGCCGTATTTCCATCTACTCTGCGGGATCTCATAGCTTTTGCCATACTTCTTCTGCTGCTGAGCTTAAAGCCGACCGGAATATTCGGAATAGCCAGAGCACAAAAGATCTGAACCGAAACAGCGAGTGCATTCCCCGCCGAAGGTCCCGCCAATCAGTACGGCGGGCGGACTTGTTGCAGAGTTAGCGAGCGAATTAAAAACAGATACTATTCCCTGCGGTCGAATCAGCCTCAGTCCGCCTTAGGCGGATTGCCGCGGGGAGCTTCAACATAAAAGGCATAAAAAAAGAACGGATTTTCCATATGAAGCGTTATTTGTCGGCAATATTATACAGCTTATTATCCATAGTCGTTATAGCCGCTGCCCGCGTCGGACTTATTAATGCCTATGAGCAGATAGTAATAATGTTTATAGGCATTAATATCATACTTTGCAGCTCGCTGAACCTGATAAACGGGTATATGGGGGAATTCTCCTGCGGGCATGCCGGGTTTATGGCCGTCGGGGCCTATGTTGCCTCGATTTTAAATATCTGGTTTTTTACGTCGAGCCCTATTTTTGGCGGCCCTCTTTTTCCACCGGGTTCAGCAATATTCTTATTTCCGGTTACTCTTATTGCCGGCGGTGCAGGGGCTGCCCTGGCCGGTCTGCTTGTTGCCATTCCTTCAGTCAGAACAAGAGGAGACTATCTGGCTATTATTACCCTTGCAGTAAACTACATAGTTAAAAGTTCCATAGAAAATATTCAGGTTATTGGAGGGGCGAGGGGTTTTATGGGGATGGGCAAGGTTGTTGATTCCATGAACAGCGTTATCAACCTGCCATGGGTCATGATATGGATTCTTGTCTTCACAGCCGTTTGCATGTGGATTTTAAGCCATTTCGTAAATTCAACTTACGGAAAGGGGATAATAGCGGTCAGGGACGATGAAATTGCAGCCGAGATTATGAGTGTTAACACTAATCGGATGAAACTGGTCGCATTTACTCTCTCTTCAGGCCTTGCCGGAATTGCGGGAGGCCTTTTTGCTCATGTTCTCGGCTATATAAACCCCGGATCATTTACCATTATGAAATCGACTGAAATAATGGTCATGGTATATCTCGGGGGTATGGGATCATTGAGCGGGTCGGTTTTAAGCGCTGTAAGCTTTACTCTGCTAATGGAGATTTTACGTCCCCTGCAGGTTTATAAATGGGTGCTTATTCCGCTTCTTTTGATCATTCTCATGCTGTACCGGCCTGAAGGAATCATGGGAAACCGCGAGCTTACGGATGTTTTCCCCAAACTTCGCCGGTTTTTCCCATCAAGGGAGCTTTAATAAAAGATGGCACTTCTGGAACTTAATAACATTAATCATTATTTTGGCGGCCTGCAGGCTGTTTCAAACTTCAACCTGAATATTGAAGAGGGGGTGCTTTCCGGGCTTATAGGGCCTAACGGGGCCGGAAAGACAACGATATTCAATCTTGTCAGCGGTTTTTATAAACCGACGGAAGGTGAGATCCGGTTCAACGGAAAGTCAATTAAGGGCCTTAAGCCGCATGAAGTAACAGGCCTTGGGATATCCCGTACCTTTCAGAATATACGTCTTTGGAACAGCATGACTGTGCTTGAGAATCTCTGTATTTCACAGCATTACAGGCTTGGATATGGCTTTATCGATTCCATTCTTTACACCGGGAAATATTTTGAAAGAGAAAAGAGCGTGATTAAATCTGCAAGAGAATTTCTTGAAATACTCGAAATGAAGGAATACGAGAATGAATATCCGAAAAACCTTCCTTACGGTCTTCAGCGGCGTCTCGAGATAGGAAGAGCTCTTACTATAAGGCCTAAAATTCTTTTACTTGATGAGCCTGCGGCAGGTATGACTTCAGGAGATATAGAGCAGTTGATCCATCTGGTTAAATGGATCAGGGGGAAGTTTAAACTTACAATATGGCTGATTGAGCATCAGATGAAAGTTGTAATGGCCCTGTGTGAAAAAATAGATGTTCTTGATTTCGGAGAGATAATTGCAGAAGGGACTCCGTCCGAGATAAGAAAAAATCCGCGGGTAATAAAGGCATATCTTGGCGAGGAGGTGACGGTTCATGCTTAAGATAGAAAATCTTCACGTGCGTTACGGAAATATTGAGGCCCTGCACGGGATATCCCTTTATGTGGAAGATGGAGAATTTGTGGCTCTCCTTGGTGCAAATGGTGCCGGGAAATCAACGACCCTTATGAGCATAATGAGGCTTCCGCCTCCTCAAGCACCTGTTGTTTCGAAAGGACTCATCAGCTTCAAAGGGGTTGATCTCCTTTCAGTAGCGCCCCACCATGTAGTTGCCAGGCATGGAATCGGCCTTGTTCCCGAAGGCAGAAGAATTTTCGGGAACCTGACCGTTATGGAAAACCTTAAAATTGCTACGTACGCACGCAAAGATTCCAGTCAGATTTCAAGGGACTATGAACGAGTCTTTTCTCTTTTTCCGAGGCTTTCAGACCGCAAGAATCAACGGGGAGACACGTTAAGCGGCGGTGAGCAGCAAATGCTTGCAATGGGCAGGGCTTTTATGTGCGGGGCCGGGTTTATTCTTCTTGACGAGCCGTCTATGGGGCTTGCTCCTTTACTGATGCAGGATTTATTCAGGGTTTTGAAAGAGCTGAATGAAACCGGAACTACGATATTTGTTGTTGAGCAGAATTCACACATCGCACTGAAATATGCCGAGAGAGCCTATGTAATGGAAACAGGATATATTGTAATGGAAGGAGGAGCAAAAGAGCTCGCCGGAAACGAAGAGGTTCAGAAGGCATATCTGGGATAGGAAAGAAGGGATCAGAGGCAAGAGGGCAGGAGTCGAGGGGTTTAAGGAGCAAGGTGAAAGGTTCAAGGTGAACGAAAGAGAAACCACAAATCAGAGACCAGAAACCAAAGTATTTTAAGGAGGGTAAATGTTAAGAGTCGCTGTTGTTGGAGCTACAGGATATGCCGGCGCTGAACTTGTGCGTATTCTTTCCGTGCATCCGGAGGCAAAGCTTACTGTTATCACTTCAAGGCAGTATGCCGGTGTGCGGTTTGATCATGTTTTCCCTTCAATGGCAGGTCATGTTGATCTCGTATGCGAAGATCTTTCGGCTGATAACCTTTGTGACAGGGCCGATCTTTTTTTTCTTTCTATTCCCCATAAAATACCTATGGAAATTGTTCCAGGGCTTATCAGTAAGGGAAAGAGAGTGATTGATCTTTCGGCCGATTTCAGGTTCAGGGATTCTGACACTTATGAAGCTTATTATCAGCCGCACACAGCTAAGAATTTGCTTGAAAAAGCTGTTTACGGGCTTTGTGAAATCTATTATAATAAGATAAAAGATGCTGATTTAATAGGCAATCCTGGCTGTTATCCGACCAGCGTGCTTCTCCCGCTGATCCCGCTTTTAAAAGAAGGGTTTCTGGATGCTGAATCCATTATTGCAGATTCAAAATCAGGGGTGAGCGGAGCGGGACGGTCCCTTGCGTTGTCATCCCATTTCTGTGAGGTCAATGAATCCTTCAAGGCTTACAAGGTTGCTGCTCACAGACATAACCCGGAAATAGAAGAGGTTCTTTCCCGGGAAACCGGCAGGACAACACGAATTACATTTGTGCCTCATCTTGTGCCTATGACAAGGGGTATGCTCACTACAATTTATGCCCGACTTAAAGCAGACGTATCATCTGAACATATAAAAAAATGTCTTTTAACCTTTTATTCAGGCCGGCCATTCATAAGATTATGCGATGATATGAGGCTGCCTGATACTAAACATGTAAAAGGAACAAATTATTGTGATATCGGATTCAGAATCGATAAACGGACCGGGTGCCTCATATTGATTTCGGCAATAGACAACCTGGTTAAGGGAGCTGCCGGGCAGGCGGTTCAAAATATGAACATAATGCTCGGATACGAAGAAACAGCAGGTCTTATGTCTGTCCCATATCCGCTATAGCACAAAACAAGGCTATTTAAACCGGTTGCGATCAAAGGGCTTGTTTTCTTGACAACAATATCCGAATAGTCTAAACCTTCAGGTAATTTTATAACAGGGGTATTAGGAACGACTTGATTTTATAACAATATTTAGAAAGGAGATTAAAGATGCCAGCAAAGTTAATCCTGGGAACTGAAATCCGGGAACAAATCCTCGATGAAATTACAAAAGAGGTTGCCGCCATTAAGGAAAAGCATGGTGTTGTTCCCGGGCTCGTAACGATTTTAATTGGTGAAAATCCAGCTTCCATGTCTTATGTAACATTAAAAATCCAGACTGCACACCGCGTTGGTTTCAAGGAAGTTCAGGACAGCCAGCCGATTGATATTTCTGAAAAAGATCTTCTTGCCCTGATCGATAAATATAATAAGGATGATTCGATCAACGGCATCCTTGTACAACTCCCTTTGCCGAAACATATAAATGAGAAAAAGGTGTTAAATGCAATTGATCCTGACAAGGATGTTGATGGTTTTCATCCTGTGAATGTGGGGCGTCTAATGATTGGCGGATCAGAAGTCAAATATCCTCCATGTACGCCTGCAGGAATACAGGAATTGATAATCCGTTCGGGAGTTGAGACGAAAGGAGCCGAGGTGGTTGTTGTCGGGCGTTCAAATATTGTCGGGAAACCGATAGCTAACATGATGCTCCAGAAAGGTCCTGGCGCCAATTCAACCGTAACGATTGTTCATACCGGCACGAAAGATATGGCATCACATTGCAAACGCGCCGATATTCTTATAGTTGCAGCCGGTGTCCCTGATCTTGTAAAACCCGAATGGATAAAACCGGGAGCCTGCGTTATTGATGTTGGAGTCAACAGGGTCGGTGAGAAAATAAGCGAAAAAACAGGAAAGAAGATTGCCATATTGAAAGGTGATGTCGATTTTGACGCGGCAAAGCAGATCGCGGGTTATATAACACCTGTTCCGGGTGGTGTCGGACCCATGACAATCACAATGCTTATGAAAAACACTTTAAAATCTTTGAAATTCAAGCTTGGAATAGCATGATATTGCAGGTTAATATAAAAAAAGGGGGGAAGTCCCCCCTTTTTTTATATATGTGTAAATGCGGCCAGCTTCAAACGCTCAGTCAATCTGTCTTAATTTTTCTCCATTCGGGTGATGTTGATATCTCGAATTCTATAGTACCAGATTCCGGATGATCGGAGGATTTTCAATGATCAAAAAACCGAACCTTAAAGAATTGGAACAAAGGATTAAGGAATCGGGGGGGAAAGAAGCCATATATAAGAAACTCAGAGGATATCCCGGGAATGAAGTTGAGGTCAGGTTGGAAAAGCCTGAAATCTTCGAAAACATTATTACAGAAGACAAGAAAATGTTGTCAATTTTTCAGGATATTGAATCGGTATCCCTGACATCTCAACCGATTCTGATCACAGGTGAAACTGGAGTAGGTAAGGAGCTAATAGCAAAAGCAATTCACATTGTTAGCAGTCTCAAAGGAAAGTTTGTAGCTGTTAATGTAGCAGGACTTGATGACTTCGTTTTTTCTGACACACTTTTTGGTCACGCACGGGGAGCTTACACCGGTGCAGATCAGGGACGTGACGGACTGATAAAACATGCTGCGGGAGGTACGCTTTTCCTTGATGAAATTGGTGATTTGAGCCTTGTATCGCAAGTGAAGTTATTGCGTCTTCTCCAGGAAGGTGAGTACCTGGCGTTGGGCATGGATGAACTTAAAAAGGCTAACATTCGTATTGTAGCCTCTACCAATCAGGATCTCTGGGCGCTTCAGAAAGCAGGTCAATTCCGCAAAGATCTCAACTTTAGAATCCGAACTCATCATATCCATATCCCGCCTCTACGCGAGCGTACTGACGATATCCGGCTTTTGGTCGATTATTTTTTAGACAATGCTGCCCGGACTCTGAACAAAAAAAAACCCGCCTATACAAAAGAATTATTTGCCTTATTGCAACGATATGATTTTCCAGGCAATATCAGAGAATTGCAAACAATGATCTTTGATGCAGTTAGTAAACACAAAGGCAGGGTTCTTTCTCCTGATACATTTAAAAAGTGCATTTCCATGAGGCAAAAAAATGGCGGGGTACTGGAAAATTTTAATTCAAAAGCAAATTCTGCCATTACATTTTCTGACGGGCTGCCGACCATAAAGCAAGCAACAAATTTGCTTATAGCAGAGGCTATGAAACGCGTGAATGGCAATCAATCCATTGCTGCCAGAATGCTGGGGATTTCCCAACCAGCCTTAAGTAAACGACTGAAGTCTTCTTCTCAACTCCTGCAAAGCAAGTAATAAGTCGTTTTTCTCCCATACCCTTCAGCTATATTGCATGGGATCTTCCCTATCATCCGGCTCCATATTAAGATATTCACCGGGAATTGCCGGGTTTGAGCAGAAAGACTTGACAGGCTCTTTATATCATGGTATCCATCAGACAATAAACAAAATTTTAATGATATAACCTATTGATATATCAGGTGTTTGCCGCTATAAAAAGCCTTGTCTTATTAATACTGAAGCAGGTCAGAAACAAGCAATTATTTCATAAGGTGGTATGTTTAGCATGGGGAAAAAAGAAATCTCTTTTTTAATATTAAGCGATTCAGGCTCTCCAATAAAACAAATAAACGCTTCCGGAAATATCATACGGTACGCTTTGTTTTTCCTTGCCGCCGGTTTAATACTTTCAGGCTATTTTGCATATGACTATATCACTTTAAAAAAAGCTTCTTTGAACAATCGTTATCTTCAGAGCAAGCTGTCAGTTCAGCAGGATGAAGTATCCAACCAGCGCAAGCAAATACAGTTTTTTGCCGGTGAAATTTCGAATCTTAAGGCAAAGCTTGTAGATTTGTACAATTTTGAAAAAAAAATAAGGTCAATAGCCAATATAAAAAATAAAAAAAAGAATGCATTGCAGGAAGGCCTTTTTGGTGTAGGAGGTTCATCTCCCGGGGATCTTGATCCAAAAATATCACTATCAGAAAAACATGACAGTCTCATGCGTGAAATGCATGAACAGGTTGAAGAACTGAATGTGGGTGTAAAGGTGCAGACAGAGGGGTTTAAATCAATAATAACCTATTTTGAGGAGCAGCGCAGCCTCCTTGCTTCAACTCCTGCAATTCGCCCAGCCCAGGGATCTGTTACATCAACTTTTGGATACCGGACTTCTCCATTTTCAGGTTTACTGGAATTTCACAAAGGATATGATATTGCATCCAATTTTGGTGCACCCATAGTTGCAACTGCCAATGGTACTGTTTCACTATCCGAGTATAACGGATTGTTTGGAAATACAATTGCGGTAAGTCATGGCCACGGAATGGTAACCCGCTATTCACACGCCAGTAAATTATTGAAGAAGCCGGGCAGCTTTGTGAAGAGGGGGGAAATCATTGCTCTGGTTGGCGATAGTGGCCGAAGCACGGGTCCTCATGTCCATTACGAGGTGCATTTAAACGGTATTCCCGTTAATCCAGATAATTATATGCTGAACTGATTATACAATATAAGAAAGACTATCCTTACCGGCAAGCCCCGCTCTTCAAAGCGGGAAGCTTTATGAAGCCGTCAACTTTGGTACCATTCTATCATGTGTCTCTCGAAGAAATAACAAGATTATCTGATTAAAAAAAGATACCTAATTATATTGCAAAGTTGAATAATAGTTATTAAATAAAAATTTTGCAGAAAAAAGCTGCAGAATACGCCCGGATAATTATGATTTTCAGTTCATAATACCTGGTTCATGGTTAAAAGTTAGTAACATAAAATATTTCAAACAATCTGAATAAGTTTTTAAACTTAAGGAATATAGTAATGATAGGAAGTTTTTTAACCAAAATATTTGGCAGCAAAAACGAGCGGGAGATAAAATCACTTAACCCGGCAGTAGAAATAATTAACTCTCTGGAATCAAAGATTCATTCTATGAGTGATGAACAACTAAAGAATCAGACATTAGTATTCAAGGAGCGGCTTGGGCGTGGTGAAAAGCTTGATGAGATACTTCCTGAAGCTTTCGCCACAGTCAGAGAAGCCTCCTTGCGAACGCTTAATATGAGGCATTTTGATGTTCAGTTGATCGGTGGAATGGTACTTGATAGCGGGAAGATAGCTGAAATGAAAACAGGTGAAGGAAAGACTCTCGCGGCGACACTTCCTGCATATCTTAATTCACTCACGGGTAAAGGGGTTCATATTGTTACGGTAAACGATTATCTTGCCAAACGAGACACGGAGTGGATGGGGAATATTTATAGATTCCTCGGACTTTCAGTAGGAACTATACTGCATGGCTTAACCGACCCTGAACGTAAAGTAGCATACAGCTCTGATATTACCTATGGAACGAACAATGAATTCGGCTTTGACTACCTGAGAGACAACATGAAGTTTAACAAAGAATACCTGGTCCAGCCGGAACTCAATTTTGCTATTGTAGATGAGGTGGATAGTATATTGATAGATGAAGCAAGAACCCCGCTTATTATTTCAGGTCCCGCTGAAAAATCCACAGATTTGTATTACCAGGTCAATGAAATAGTTCCGCTTCTTAAGGAAGGAAAGGATTATTCAATTGATGAAAAGGCAAGAACGGTTGTGCTGACGGAAGAAGGGGTTGCAAAAGCCGAAGGATTGTTGAAAGTATCCAACCTCTACGATCCAAAACACATAGAGCTGTTGCACCATATTAATCAGGCTTTAAAGGCACATACGCTGTTTAAGCTGGATGTTGACTATATAGTAAAAGACGGAGAAGTCATTATAGTTGACGAGTTTACAGGCCGGTTGATGCCCGGACGCCGTTACAGTGACGGTTTGCACCAGGCGCTTGAGGCCAAGGAGAATGTTAAAATAGAGAATGAAAATCAGACTCTTGCAACGATTACATTTCAGAATTACTTCCGTATGTATAATAAACTTTCGGGAATGACAGGTACTGCCGACACTGAGGCTGCTGAATTCAAGAAAATTTATAATCTTGATGTGGTTGTTATTCCAACAAATAAAACGATGATAAGGGAAGATTATGCAGATTCCATTTACAAGACTAAAAGAGAAAAATATGAGGCAGCAATTAATGAAATATCCGAACTGAATAAAAAGGGGCAACCGGTCCTTGTGGGGACTGTTTCAATTGATGTTTCAGAAAGTTTAAGTACTAAATTGAAGAAAAGAGGCATCAAGCATACTGTATTAAATGCCAAAAATCATGAAAAAGAAGCCGAAATTATTGCCATGGCCGGCCAGAAAGGGTCTGTTACTATTTCAACAAATATGGCTGGACGAGGAACCGATATCGTGCTGGGGGAAGGAGTTACCGCGCTTGGCGGGCTTCATGTCCTTGGAACTGAAAGGCATGAAAGCAGGCGTATAGACAACCAGCTCAGGGGGCGGTCAGGCAGGCAGGGAGATCCAGGATCTTCAAGATTTTATCTTGCCCTTGAGGACGACCTTCTCAGGATTTTTGGAGGCGAGCGCATTACAGGCATTATGGAAAAGCTTGGAATGCAGGAGGGTGAGCCCATTGAACACAATCTTATCAGCAGGGCAATTGAAAATGCCCAGGCAAAGGTTGAAGGGCATAACTTTGATATAAGAAAACAACTCCTTGAATATGATGACGTGATGAACCAGCAGCGTGAAGTAATATACAGGCAGAGACGCGAGGCGCTTAACGGGAAAAGTCTCAAGCCTGCTATTGAAAGCATGATCCAGGAAAAAGCTGAGGATATCGCACTTACTTTTGCCGACGAAAAGATGCTTCCTGAAGAGTGGAATCAAAACGGAATATCAGAAGCGGTTTTCAAGCAGTTTAACTTTCGTATGAATAATTTAAGCGGCGGGAATCTGGAAGGAATGACAAAAGAAGGCCTTGAACAACTTATTTATGATGAGGCCCTGGACATCTATAATGAAAAAGAGAAACTGGTAGGTTCTGAAGATTTCAGGCATCTTGAACGCGTCATTATGCTCCAGACAGTAGATAACCTCTGGAAAGATCATCTTCTTTCAATGGATCATCTTAAGGAGGGGATAGGTCTCAGGGGTTATGCCCAGCAAAATCCTCTTATGGTTTATAAAAAAGAAGGTTTCGAGATGTTCCAGGATATGATTTCAAGAGTCAAGGAAGAAATTGTAAACATTATGTTTAGGATTCAGATATCCGAACCCGAAAAAATAGAAGAAATAAGAAAGCCGAAGGAACAGAAACTGTTATTTTCCGGCAGAGACGAAGAGGTTGCAAAGAAACCTGTGAAAAGGGAAGACAATAAGGTCGGGAGAAACGATCCATGTCCGTGCGGAAGCGGCAAAAAGTTTAAAAAGTGCTGCGGAAGATAACTAAGAGACCAGACGTTATGCGCAAGGAACAAGGATCAAAGGGTTCAAGGAGAAAAGTACAAGAATAAAAGTATAAACCACAGAATGCACATAGGAATTCTCAGTGTTCTCAGTGGTTAATTTTTTACTTACGAGTTGTTATTTATTAAGGATCGTACATTGCTTGTCTATATCAAGTTGCTTCTTACGGCTTTTATCTGGGGAGGAACATTCATTGCCGGAAGAATGGTTGCGCAAAATGTGGAACCATATTCGGCCTCGTTTTTAAGATTTGCGGTAGCTTCAGTTTGTCTTGTTTTCTTTACATGGAAAATGGAGGGTAATTTTCCGGAACTTAAAAAAAAACAAATTATACCTGTAATCCTTCTCGGAATGACAGGCATATTTTCATATAATATTTTTTTCTTCAAAGGACTTAAAATAATCGGCGCTGGACGCGCAGCTCTGATCATTGCAAATAACCCTGTTTTTATAACTCTTCTTGCGTCATATTTTTTCAAGGAGAGATTAAATATATTCAAGCTTGCCGGAGTAGCAATTTCCGTTACAGGTGCAATTGTTGTAATATCGAGGGGAAATCCTCTTGAGATTTTAAGCGGAAGCCTCGGATGGGGTGAATTGTATATCTTCTACTGTGTTTTGAGCTGGGTTGCTTTTTCATTAATAGGCAAGTCAGTCATGTCGGATCTTTCTCCTGTAATTGCTATAACATATTCTTCAATAGCCGGAACCGCTTTCCTTTTTATTCCGGCATGGTTTGAAGGCATTGCTTTTAAAATGTTGACATATTCAATTTCAGATTGGCTGGGCATTGTTTATCTCGGATTTTTTGGAACAGCCCTTGGGTTTGTATGGTATTATGAAGGCATAAAAAAAATAGGGCCTTCGAGGGCAAGCCTGTTTATTAACTTTGTTCCGGTAAGCGCGGTATTTCTTGCTTTCTTTATGCTTAATGAGCCGGTTACGCTTTCTTTGCTGGCCGGGACAATAATGGTCTCCTCGGGTGTCTACTTGACTAATTCGAATATGTCCGGAGCATCTGTTAGAGGCACAAGTTGAGAGATAATTAAACAGGAAGCCGAAACCAGAAACCAGAATATATAAACCAGAAACAAGAACTTATATCGTAAGAGAAGGGGGAATATTTTATGAAAAAATTTATATGGATTATTGCTTTATTCTGTGTGGTAATTGCATTCGGGTGTCATTCGAGAACAGATGCTCCAAAAGCGACAAAGGAAGTCAAAAGAGAGGCTCAAAAAGCTGAAAAGGAAGTCAAAAAAGATGCTCAGAAAGCTGAAACCGATACTTTGCCCGACCCCGTTTCTACCGGCAAAAAACCCAAAATAAATGTGTTGATGGACGTGAGCGGTGATGGTCTGGCACAAGTCCAGATAGACCAGCGGGAGCAGTTGAATGACTTTATGGGCAAGGATCTTTTAAGAATGCTCAACAGGGCAGGTTATGAAGCCAGCCTTATTGCGAATCGTAACCAGTATGCAAAGGGAACTTATCTCCTTAAAGTAACCATAGTAAGATACAATCCCGGAAGTAAAGCGGCACGGATTGTTGTCGGATTTGGAGCAGGTGCCGTTTCTCTTGACACGCGTTACGAGCTTTTTGCCCCGGGAGGAAATCTCCTGGTTTCAGATGAACACGGAGTCGGTTCCAGTATGGATTGGACTTCCTGCGCAAGAAAATTAAACAAACAGACAGTTGACGCTGTGTCCGGCAAGTTAAAATAATTTTGAAAAAGACGGACTATTATAATTTTGATACTCCTGTTGACAGGAGCGGCACATACAGCATGAAGTGGGATAAATACAAGGGAAAAGATATTATTCCTCTTTGGGTTGCTGACATGGATTTTCTTTCCTCTCCCGCCGTAAGAGATGCTTTAATTAAAAGAATCGGTCACGGTGTCTTTGGTTATACACTTCCGCCTCAGGAGCTTAACGAAATAATCATCAGCTTGATGGAAAATGAATATGGGTGGAAAATCGAAAAAGAGTGGATAGTGTGGCTGCCGGGAATTGTGACAGGTCTTAACGTGGTTTGCAGGGCGGTTGGTGAAGACGGGGATGATGTTATGACCGCTGTTCCGGTATATCCTCCTTTTCTCACAGCTCCGGCAAACTCCCGCCGGAACCTTATAAAAACGCATCTTGTAGAAACAAACGGTAAATGGGGATTTGATTTTGAAAGCATGGAAAAAGCGATTAATCCGCGCACACGCCTTTTTCTGCTCTGTAATCCTCATAATCCTGTCGGGCGGGTTTATAACATGGATGAACTTGAGTGCCTTGCTTCCATCTGCGCAAAACACGGTATTATTATCAGCTCGGACGAAATACATTGCGGGCTGCTGCTGGATACGGAAAAGCGTCATATTCCGACCGCAACCCTTTCACAGGAAACAGCAAACCGCACAGTAACACTGATGGCTCCCAGCAAAACTTTCAATGTGCCGGGTCTAGGCTGCTCATTTGCAGTAATATCAAACCCGGATTTAAGGAAGCGTTTTACAAAGGCAATGACCGGAATAGTGCCGAGGGTGAACACTCTGGGCTATACAGCCGCAGTTGCCGCATACAGAGAAAGCCATGAATGGCACAGAGCTCTTATTGCGTATCTCAGGGAAAACCGGGACATGGTTCTTGGTGCCGTAAACAGGATGCCCGGCCTTTCTGCAGGAGAGGTTGAAGCGACGTACCTTGCATGGATTGATACAAGACAGAGCGGCATTGAAGATCCTGTAAAGTTTTTCGAAGATGCGGGTGTCGGGCTTTTTGACGGGAAAGAATTCGGGACTCCCGGCTTTGTGAGACTCAATTTCGGATGTCCGCGTTCTCTGCTTGCCAAAGCGCTTGAAAGAATGGCAACTGCTGTTGAAAGCGGATCACGCGCCACCAAACCATAAACGATAAACCGGAGACTCCGCCGCGGCGGACCTTCGGCAACCGGAAACCATAATGTTTAAATATCAGGAAACAAACAGGTATTTTGCCCAGATTTCTAACGGACTCGAAGAGATGGGTGCCCTGGAACTGGAGAAGCTTGGCGCGAAAGAGATACACCCCGCTTACAGGGGTATTTACTTTGAAGCCGATAAGAGAACATTATACCGGATAAATTATTCATCCCTTTTGATTACACGCGTGCTTGCGCCGCTTCTTGCTTTTAAGTGTGAGACAGCAGAAATTCTGTATAAAACTGCAAAAAACATCGACTGGCCCGCCATCTTTTCTGTAAGAAACACCTTTGCAGTATTTGCAACAGTTTCAAACAGCAAAATAACGCATTCCCAGTATGCCGGCCTTCGCTTAAAAGACTCGATTGCGGATTTTTTCAG
>JAGVOC010000143.1 GCA_020052975.1 Desulfobacterales bacterium
CCTGCAGACAGGCAGCCTTGACAGGGCATTTTATGTGATCCTTGCGTTCACGATCATAAAATTGCTTGACGATGTCATCGTCCAGCCGGTTGTTGTCGCCAGGAGTGTCCATATGCATCCGCTTACCGTATTGCTTGCAGTGCTGATCGGCGGCAAATTGTTCGGAATCCTCGGGATGCTGTTGTCCGTTCCCGTTGTCGGTTTTCTCAAGGTTGTGGTGCATGAAAGCATCCTCAACTACCGCAGGTACCGCGCCACATAGAAGGGTTAATGGCAATTTTGCGTGCAAATATGGGTTTCATTATTATTCTAAATACTTTATTCTTTCGATCATCTCTTCGGGAGATGGCAGATATTTTTTTAGTTCACGAGGAAGTTTGTTTGTCAATCTGTAGGTAGATACGCCTATCGGTTTTTTCGTATCCTTTAATGCATACTCGACAATGGTACGGCTTTTTTCTTTACACAATATAATGCCGATTGAAGGAGTTTCATCAGGAAGTTTAACCATATCATTAAGGGCGGAAAGATAAAACTGCATCTTGCCGGCATATTCGGGCTTGAAAGCGCCCACTTTCAACTCTATTGCTACAAGACACCGCAGATACCGGTGATACAACAGTAAATCAACAAAAAACTCTTGTTCGTCTATCTCCAGACGGTATTGATTACCTACAAAGGTAAAATAGCCTCCCATCTCTATCAGAAACTTCCTTACATTTTCCAGAAGCGCCCGTTCAAGCTCTTTTTCTGAATGCTCTTCACCGAGCTCAAGAAAATCAAAAGAGTATTCATCCTTCACTGCCAGTTTCGCCTGATGACGGTATTTTTCCGGAACTGTTTTATCAAAGTTTGTCTGATTTGCCATATACCGCTCAAATGCGCCTGCTTCAAGCTGATTTACCAAAACATCTTTTGTCCAGCCAAACTTTTTCGTTATCTTAATATAGAACTCTCGCTGAATATCATCCTTACAGCGCTGCATTATGATGACATTCTTGGTCCAGCTAATTTCTCCAACCAATAGTTGGAGTTTTGGATTATCCTTGTATGACGAGTAGAACTGCCGCATATTCCATAGGTTTTGGACGGAAAACCCCTGTATCCCGGGAAACTCCTTTTGCAGGTCCTTTGCCAGTGTCTCAACAATTGCTTTTCCCCAGCCAAGCTTTTCCTGCTTTGCCACTATTGATCTACCGATGTCCCAATACAGGTTTATAAGCTCTTTGTTTACAGACTTAAGCGCATCATACTGGGCTTTATGTATGCGTTCTTTTATCTCTTTGAAAAATGTCTTGTATTCGGCGGTTAGTAAAACTGACATTCATTTTCTCCCTTCAAGTATTGCAATCTATCAAACTTTATTTCAGAACAAAAACCGAAACTTTCACGAAGCGTTTTCAGTACGTCAGGGTTAACTTTTATTTCCGGACTTTTTATCATTTATTATCTCCTTATTTAATTCAACTTAACCCTAATGCTTTCATTATTACAGGACCAACTTCCCCCCATACCGTTGCAATATTCGCTGCGACTGAGAGAGATTTCTCAATAGTTTTTATTACACCTCGATTTCGCTTGTCGTTGGGAATCGCAGATTGTGATATAAGAAATTCGATGTTTTCCATTTGTTCACACATTTCTTTTTCAGCAATAACGGAGGTCTTGACAGTGCTTACCAACTTTTCAAATGCTTCGACCAAGTCGTTCATATTCGAATTCTTCATCTGCGCTAATTTAACTTGGATGTTACCGTATACTTGCCCCACATTGATGACACCAACATTTCCGGTTACACTAATTCTTGTCTTTGGCGAAGATTTGTCTATTCCTAACCTCAATTCTTCCTGCAGCATTTGAACCCTTCTGTCGATGGATCTGAAGGCAGCAAGTTTTTTCTTGCCTCCTTCATCAACAATTAGGTTTGTCACGCCGGGCAGTTGTTTCAACCTTTGGTTGATTGACTCAAAAATTACAGTGTATTCCTTATCAATGAGATTTATAATTTCTTCAATCAGAGAGGTGAAGTAGTTATCCGAAGGTGCTTGTTGAATCAGAGCCGCCTTTTCAGCTTCGAACAAGTCATCGAGAAGTCTATCAATATATGTTTGCCCTATTTCAATGTGTAATAGTATGTTCATGCCGCTGTGATAGCGACCAGCCAAAACTGCAGAAGATGCCTGTTTAGAACATTCTTCCTCACATACCTTCCAGTGGCGAACCTTTGATTCTTCAATTATCAGTTCTGTATATCTCTGCATTATTGCTTCCGGTCAAGGTGCATATAGACTATCAAAATGCACTCGCTTTTCGGCACTACAACCCATGCGATTCATCGCAAATTGTCGCCTCACCAAAATCGTGATCCTGTCGATCTGTGTCATTCTTCGTTCGAGTATAGAGTCTTATAGGGTTTACTCCAGTTATCTCCATAAGCTTGGCTAACCCGGAAAAGGTGGTCTTCTGCTGCGCCCTTCTCGATAGAATCCAGATACTCAAGAAAGTCATTCTTGTTGCTCAATGAAAATATTTTTGTCTCGTAACTGATTTCATCACAAAGAGGCTTTTCTCTAAGATAGGCATGACACTCCTTATCTATAAATATTGCATCGCAATATGGAAGAATTACTGAAATAATACTTATATCATTCAGCATGCCTTGGCCGGGCGGATTCATTTGACCAGCAGCAGCTTTTCTGGCTATCGATGCAAATAACATTGCGCTAATTTTTACAAATGGAATATTCTGAATATGGTTTGAACCCAGATACTCCATAGTCTTATCCCAGACATCTTGTTCTTGAATTCTTACCTTCCCGAAGGCTTCATGTATCTTTTCTATCATCATGTATGAAGAAGGCGGAATGACATCCGTAATCTCCCTTCCACTATTACACTGCAAGATATTTTGCCATCTTTCCAAAAAGGTAAGATATTCAGCAATCAACTCTCTAATGAACTCCTTGCATTCATTTTCGAAGAAATAATTAAATGGTTTGCCTTTTTCAGATTGCCACTTTTTAAACACTTCTGCCATTCCAGCATGAACGAAATTACGCGATTTTCTCATATTCTCAATCCACGATGTTTGATAGCGCATGTTAACTGATACATTAAACCGGCTCTGCCAGGCGTTAATTTTTCCATATACTACATCGTGGATATTTAATGAGAGTGCCTTTTCAGGGCTTCCGCTTATCCAATTGAAGGCATGTTCATATAACTGACCCGCCTTTATGGATTCCTGATCATGAAAAGTGACACCATGAGACAGCAACTCATACATCCGTTCCAGGTCCTTAAAATATTCCGTCATTAACGATTCGTTGGTGTGGACGTAAGAATCAAGGCAAATAATCAATTGAAGTTTACATAGCCGGTCCAGCTTTTCAAACAAGATACGCCAGAATGCATCAACTCGCCCTTTATTATTCGCTTTAGTCCTTGTGTTGAGGACCTTCATCATGTTGCTTATCGCAAATTGATCAATATAAATAACCGTCTTATTCAGTTCAGGAAGTGGAATGGAGTCAGTATGCCAACAATCGGAGCACCGCCGCGTAAAACTATCATCGTTGACCATTAAGGTTCCAAAAGTATCGGGCTTTCCACATTTCGGACATTTCCGATAGGGCGGTGATATGAACATTTTCGGGTCAATCTCTATTTCTCTCATGTCAGGCCCTTTTCATGAGGTTCAGGTTCGCAGGATTATTTGCATCCTCTGCCCACCGCTGAGGATTGTTCACGATGTATTCCCGGATTCGAGTCAGTTCCTCCTCGCCGCGGATGATGTGCTCGTGAAACCGGGATTGCCAAACCTGATAGCCGGGCGTCTGCCGATATGTATTGATACGCCGCGAGGAAAATGTTTTTAATGCACGGACAAATTCAGATAACCCATGATTGTTATGTTTGTCCAGTTTTGTCGTTGTGTTCGCCGATGCCGGTGTAGAGACAGGTTTGAAACCTGTCTCTACGATACCAATACCATTGTCAATGCCGATAATCCCGTGTATATGGTTTGGCATGACAACAAATGCATCCAGGATTATATCGGAATAATGATTAGGCAAATCATTCCAGCAATCCAAAACAATTTTGCCGAGTTCATTAAGAACGATCTGCCCGTTGTCGATATCGCTGAATAAACATTCTCTATTTCTTGTACAGGCCGTAACAAAATATGCGCCTGGCAATGAATAATCATAACCCTGCAGACGTGTTGATTCAATTCGGTATTTGTTATTGAATAATGTCATTTGTCCTGTACCGGCGGTTGGTGTTCTGGTGTCTCTGTTTCCGACGTAGAGACAGGTTTGAAACGATTATTGGGTGCGAACACACAATAATCGTGGTTGTTTGTGTTCCCATCGCAGTTATAGAGACAGGTTTAAAACCTGTCTCTACCATAACCGAAATTGTAACCGTATTAAAAAACACCGTCATCTTTTCCCCTCCACAATCTCAATCTCCTGCGGTGTGAGGCCGTACAATTCATAAACAATCAGGTCTATCAGGTCATCCGTAGCCTTTATCTTTTCTTTTAACGGCGCAAGCACTGCTAAGCTCTCATTGAAATTTTTATCGATTGTCTCCTGAATTTTCCGGTTTGCAGGATCAACAGATATTTTGTTTTTATTCTTTTTAAGGACATTGAGCAAATAGTTGAAGTCACTGTCATGGTATTCCTTTATTGCAGTTTTGTTTGTTAAGGTGTCAATCCCTGTCCTGATCTCCCGCTCAAGCCATTTGAGAAAACCTTTGATTTCTTCATTTTTTCTTTTATTCATTTCAATCATCTGCTCCGCAAGATAGGCAAGATAGTCATGAACAGTGTCATTCCTGCCCTGTTTAAGTTCCTGCTTCACCCATTGCAGTGTTTCCTGAAAAATCATGTCATCGCTTTTCATAGAATGCTTTCGAAAGCCTTTCAATCCATATCATGGTTAGCAGCGACATGTCTCCCGTGTCCGCATCACGGAGGGCTTTCAAATATTTTTCCTTTTGTTCTGTTTCGACTGAAGCGGTCTCAGCAGGCGGAAGGTTCAGTTTGAAAAGTAACGCTGAAAGCAGAATCCTTCCAATTCTGCCATTGAAATCTTTGAATGGATGAATCCACTGAAAACGCCAGTCGGCAAATGCAAGTGTCTCTGCAAACGTTTCAATTTTTTGTTTTTGAACAGCAAACGAAAGACTCGCGGTTAAGTCGTCACAATATTGGCGGACATGAATAGGAACTTCAAAATAAGGCGGTGGAGTGTGTGTTCCTACAACTACATTCACATCTCTGAACCTTCCTGCCCAGCCGGGGAAAAGTGAGCCTGCTATTTCACCGTGGAGCTTACAAATCCACTCAGAAGTCATACTTATGTCTTCCGGAGCTCCGACTATGATTGTTTCTATAGTTTTTGCGACAGAGACCGCAAGAATTTCAGAAACTTCGGAATATGTCTTTATTCCCTGTGCGGTCTCAAAATAGCGGGTTGAGTCTAACGGGCGGGTGCTGTCTTTTCCTTCTCCAGGAGTTCCTTCAGACGGCTCATACTTACCGGCTCCTTCTCGAACTCCATAGACTTTACCACCCAGTCCAGAATCTTCTCCTGATATGCCTTTCTCAGGGAATTTATATCTGTGTGATCTCTCTGCCACTTTACAAGATTCTGCTGAGCTTTTTTTATCTCTGCCTTCTTCATTTTTTTCTACCTTTTCTTTATTCTGCCATTTATCGGCATTTATGGCAATATCTTCGATCTCCTTTTGATACAGCCTGATCGCTTCAGACACCCTTTCTCTCCGCTCTTTTTCAGGGGTGGTGAAAGAGATTGGCGGCATCGTCATTGAGTCAATTTCATAAGAATTTACATGATTGTTTGTGCTTGTTAGTCTAAATCTCCATTCCCACAGTGATGAATTCAACAAAGCAAGGATAGCAAAGAGATTGTATTCTCTGGGATTGACGATGTAATTAATTGTATCAGAACAGAAATTATTCTTTTCAATAGTTGTTGCAATAATTCTGCGCCAGTTATCTATTGCTGAGCCCCTCTGATACCCAATGCGTGTATATTTATGGTCATAAGCTTTTGTATCTTTGCCGTGAGAATCAAGGAATCTTTTGACGTCAAGATACATTGGAATTCCTTGTTTTGGTTCCTCCTGAAACTCATAGCGATTTATATGCGCACCTCTTAGAATAATTTGTCCTTTCTTCTCATCCGTCATATACTCAGAGTGCGACGTGAGATTAACTTCTCCCTGCTGCGATTGTGCAAACTGTTTAAGCGCAGTCCCACCGGAAACCGAGTTCAGTTTTAATGCAAGGTTAAAATCATCGACAGTCATAGTTGGATAACTCGGGATGCTTAAATTCTCTTTGTCAAATTCTTCAATCTGAGAAGGCATTATAGCTAAATGAGTTGAATACTCAAGAATGTCTTTCCCAGGATGAATTCTGATCTTAAACAAAGATGGTTTTTGTTTGCATAGTATATATATGCATGTGGAAAGTTTTGCCTCTGGAAATACTCTATTTGTAGGATCATCCTTTTGAGGTAAAGCTTCTACTTTTTGCAAACAATTCTTTTTAAGTATAAACTCCCGCAGGGGTCGCGCTTGTTTGTCAGCTAATACAGCCATAGGCACAATAAAACCGTGCATACCTTTGCTCTTTAGTAAATCCAAAGATATGGCGCTAAAAAGTCGATAAAAATTTAGCTTACTACCAATGGCAGGTCTATAGACGATCTGGTGCGAAAAAAAATCTTTTTCATACTGAGTATCTCGTCCCTGTTCAAGGTCAGATAAAACATCATACGGCGGATTTCCAACGACACAATCAAACCCCGGATTCTCTTTTGGACTTCCGTCTTCGTTGAAGAACACTTCCGGGAATTCAAGTTCCCAGTGAAAGAAGTTTTTGTCTTTAGAGATAGATTTAGATTTCTGAAGTAAGGAGCTAAGTTTTGGCAGTTGTGTTGCACCCTCAGAGCTTTGTAATGAACTGACTATAAAACTATAAATCTGATTTGATAGGCCTGCCTTTGCTATCTTTTTTACAGCAATCTCGGTCTCTGAACCAAACATGTCCATCTGGTATCTAAATTGGTCTTTCAACAGTTCTTCAAATACCTGCTCTTTTTCTTCAAGGCTATTTCCAAAGAACAGACTTGTCCATAGGTTTGCAATTTCCCTGTATCTAACCAGTTCCGCCGTCAATTTATGGAATGTCTTTTCTTTTTCCTTTATGTCCGAAAGTTTTTCGCTCGGCATTTCTTCTATCGCATGGAAACCTTTGATTACTGACGTAATGTCTTCGCTAAAACGGGATTTGTCGAAAAGCACAAGTTGTTCTTCTTGTTTCCCGGATTTCTTCTGCTTTCCTTTTGACGATGGCAGATAATTCAAATCATTGATTCTTGCTCCAATAAGTGAATTCCCACACCTGAGGTGATGGTCTAAAAAGTTGAGGGGCTGACTCTTATCCACTGTCTTAAGCCAAAGTGAAAGTTTTGCAAGCTCGACAGCAAGCTCTTTTATATCAACACCGTAAATGCACGACTCTACCACCTTACGCTTCCAGTAATTAACCTCATCATCAGCTTCTTCTTTTGATGTTTTTAATTGTGTTGTTGGATGGTAGGCAATTTCGTCGGCAAGGTATTGAACGGCCTCGACAAGGAAGTGGCCGGAACCCATTGCCGGGTCACAGATATTGAGCTTGAGAACTTCTGTCGCGAAAGAATCATTTTTAATGACTTTATATTCTTTTTTGACTCTTCCATCAATCTCCTTAATAATAGAACCTAATGTATTTTCAACAATATATTTAACAATATAATCAGGGGTGTAATATGCCCCCGTTGCTTTCCGTTCCCCCTTGTCGTTTTTAAGTATTATCTTGTCTTTATCAAAACTGAACTTATGTTCAAGCAATCCTTCATAAACGGTCCCAAGATGTCTCTCCCCAAGTCCTTTATAGTCAATGCTGTGCAAATCCTCATTTTCGGTGCGGTAAGAGAGTTCATAAATTACTTCTGAAAGAATATCATCTCCCACTTTCTTTTCTTCAAGGAATTTATATCTTTCGGGATCGAAAAGTCCGCCATTGTATCTTGGTATATTCATATCCTTGTTGAGTTTTTCGTTGCTGCCGTTTATCAGGTGAAAGAGTGAAGAGAGATCGTCATACAAAGCTGTTTTGGCATTGATAAATTCTCCCTTTTCAAGGCTGACTCTATCCTTTAGCCGCTGGATGCCGTAATGCTTGTAGTATTTTGTTTGCGGATTGGCAGGAAGAAGATCTCTTGCCTCCGCATTAAGCACGAAAAGTATCCTGTATAGAAGAATCAGGCTGTGGTGGTATATTAAATCGAGATCTCTTTCCGATAAATTGTTTTCTTCTACGGCTAAGAATCCATGTCCAAGCCATTCAACGCATTTGAATACTTTTTCTCTGAGGTTTTTTTCAATGTCTTCCTGAAATCTTAGTGATTCGTCAAAAATGTTATCGAGGAGACATTTACCGGAACGGTCTTTTATAAAGGCATCGGGACTGAAAAGAACATGGAAATACTTGAACTTCTGTAGGTCTTCAAGACATGCCTCAAGGTCTATTTCAAAAAACTTGCTTGAACGCCCATCTTTGGAATAAAGTCTCCATTCCTTGCCATTTGTAAGGATTCCCCATTTGATATGTTCAGATTCATTCAGATAATCCCTTATCTGTTGATGAGGATACCTGCCTTTAGGCGCTTTGCCTTTACCGGATGACGGCTGGTCTAAATTATGATCCCAGCGTTTTGATTCTGCAATTGAAATTGCAAGCCTGTATTTATTATGTGAAGACATTTCAATTGCCTTGTCAGCTTCTTCCTGAGAGGGATATAGAAAATAGTCCGGAACTAATCTACGCTCTGTTTCAGGGATTCTATTTTGATTGAGATATCCAAATCCGATCTCAGTAAAAACCTTATCTATAAATCTTCTTTCAGTGTCCGCTTCATTCCATTTCTGCTTATTTATTTTCGTGTACAATCCCTGAATTTTTTTGTAAATCGATAAAACTTCTTTGTCAGAGGGCCATATTTTGGGACCTGCTTGTGGCAGGCGCTCCAAGAGGTAATGACTTGAAAAGATGCCTGATGTTATCCAGAGGTCTCTCAATGAATCTGTCAGTATACTTTTATGAGACATGCCTGGTAAAGGTTCCTTCAAAGGAGTTACAGAAACTGAAAAAACCGCTTGTCCGGAAATAGCCAACGAGGAGATCAAAAAATTGGACGTCTTTCAGGGTTTTCCTGAATCTGTCAAGGATGGTAGCGCCTGGTTCGTTGGTGAAAAAGGTTAAATCATCACGCAAAAAGCTATATCTCCCATCGCACATTTTACACAATTACTTAACCATTTTTTGGATTCTTTTGCAATGGGATGAACTGAACTGCTTTACCGGGATTTACTGAATCAATGCTTCTTCGATGACCTCGATAAGATGGAGCACCGGCTTGTTCCTGATATCCTTCGAAAGCTGAAGGATGCAGCCGGGACAGGAAGTCACCAGC
>JAGVOC010000438.1 GCA_020052975.1 Desulfobacterales bacterium
GCGGCTTAAATCGCAGAAACTCTTAAACGGGTTCCGGGGATATCCGCCTGTCGACAGGGAAATCCTTGCAAAAATAATAGTTTGTCTCGGAGATCTCGGTTGCGGCAATCCGCAGATCAAAGAGATAGATATCAATCCCCTGATTGCCGGGAAAAACAGTCTCGTTGCCGTTGATGCGTCGATAATTATTGATTGATATCGGGTTAAGATACCGAGTTGTTGATAATACGGCGAGCTGCATTTTCAAGAACATGTACCCCGATTATCATGGCTTTAAACCGCTCGTCTTTTGTCTGACCGTGATAATAGCGGTAGTAAATCTGCTGGGCTATGGCGGCAAGGCGGAACAGGCCGAAGCAGTAATAAAAATCAAAATTATCGATTTTACGCCCTGACAGTTCGGAGTAAAGTCCGATAAGCTCTTCCCTTGTCGGGGCTCCTTCGGCGTTTGTCGGCATCATCCGTATAGCCTGCATGTCAGGGTGATCATCGTTTTGAATCCAGTATGCAAGAGAACTTCCAAGATCCATGAGAGGGTCACCTATTGTAGCCATCTCCCAGTCGAGCACGCCGACAATATTCATCGGATCCGATTCATCCAGGACTATATTATCAAGCTTGAAGTCATTGTGTATCAGACCGGGGTTTTGTGAGTCAGGAGGCATATGCTCTGTGAGCCAGTCCATTACTTTTTCAGCATCCGGGGCATCCGGGGTTCGGGCTGCTTTGTATCGTTCACACCAGCCGGTTACCTGCCGCTTGACATAGTCTTTCGGCTTTCCGATATTCTCAAGACCTATTTTCCTGTAATCAATCGTGTGAAGTTCGTACTGAACCTTCAATACCTTCTGATACAGTTCTTTTGTATCAGAAGGAGTAATAGCCATGCCTTGCGGAAAATCACGGCGAAGTATAATGCCCCGTATTCTCTGCATTATATAAAAAGGGTAGCCCATTATTGTTTCATCCTCCGAATAGATGAAAGGTTCCGGGCAATATTTGTATACGGGCCTGAGGGCTTTTAAAATTTTGTATTCCCTGCTCATGTCATGCGCCGATTTGGCCTTTCTTCCGAAAGGGGGGCGTCTGAGAACAAACTCCTTACTTCCTATTGAAAGAAGATAGGTAAGATTTGAGTGACCTTTCGGAAACTGATTTATTATAAGAGAACCGTTTAAACCCGGAATCGAGTCTTTAATAAACTCTTCGATTCGGACGGTATCGAGTTCTTCACCCTTTCTTACGGTTGTCGCGCCATCAATGCAATCCATTTTCACCCCTTGTTTTTTTGCACTTTTTTTCATGCTCTTGAAAAAGACAGAAGGTTTCAACTATGCTTATCAGATATTCAGCATACTGCTCGACGGAAATATTTCTTTTAGCATATTTCCAGCGCTTCAGATACCAGTCCTGAAGCATCGCCTTGATTACGCTTGCTGTGAGCTGATGATTTCTGTGGAGAAAAACTCCCGATTTTTCCCCCTCATTCAGTATGTTTTCAAATATCTTTTCCGTATAAAGCTCGCTTTCAATCGCTTTTGCCTGTTCCGGGCCGGAAATATTTTTGGTTTCCATATATGAAAAATAGAACCACGGTTGCATTGCTTCGCTCAGATACAGGTGGATTCTTATCGCGGTGCGAAGTTTATCCGCAATTCCGGTTTCATGGTTAATGTATTCTTCCAGGATTCTTTTTGTAACAGACCGTCTCTGACTCTGAAGCATTTTCAGCAGATCTTCCTTGCTGGAAAAATAGGAGTAGAGCGCTCCCATGCTGAGTCCGGCTTCGCTGCTTAAATCACGCATGGTCATTGCCTGAAAACCTTTTTTATTGCTTATCTCAAGGGTTGCATCAAATATTTTTTCAAGATTTTTTGCAACGGTACTTTCTTTCTTGATCCTTATGTTCTTGCGGTTTTCAAGATAGTCTTCATTAAAAAAGTCTTTAGCGTAATTTGATATTGTTTTTTTAAATGCAGTATAATGCATGTTCGGTATATTTCCGTCTTTGTTATGCAAAAACAATTTGGTGTCCATTTTGAAACATAGTTTGGACACATGCAAGTTTCCAGTTCGGAAATCGGCAATTTTGGGTAAGCTCAAGGAAATCAAGGGATTGCGCGGAGGCATACGCATAGTATGCCGCACAAGGAATCCCGCAGATTGACACAGAGATCGCACAAAAGGGCCATTTCCGTACGGAAACTATTTGATCCTTTTCCCCTCGTATTCCTTGAGTATCCGCTTTGCTACCGATATCTTGTGAACTTCATCCGCTCCGTCATAGATTCTTGCGGCTCTTTCATGGCGGTAGAAAAATGAAATGATTGTGTCATCAGTCATGCCGAGACCGCCGTGAACCTGAAGAGCCCTGTCAATAACTTTTTGCATGACACCTGCGACCATGAACTTGATAAGGGATATTTCCTTGCGGGCCGCGTTTGCCCCGACTTTCTCGATCATCCATGCTGCATGCAAAACCATCAGACGTGCGGCCTGTATTTCTGCTGCAGATTCCGCTATCCATGACTGAATGATCTGTTTTGTGGCAAGAGTTTTTCCTTCCGATATTATCCTGTTTAAAGCCCGGGAACACATAAGGTCAAAAACTCTGTTACAGATTCCGATCCAGCGCATGCAGTGATGAATGCGCCCGGGACCAAGCCTTTCCTGAGCTATAACGAATCCGTGTCCTTCAGATCCCAAGAGGTTTGTCTGCGGTACGTGGCATGACTGGTACAGAATTTCACCATGACTGAAATAGCCTTCGCCTGCATGCCCCATTACGGAAATATTGCGGACAAGATTGAAGCCGGGAGTGTTTGTGGGAACAATAATCATGCTTGCGCGCAAATATGGCGGAGCTTCAGGGTTTGTTACGGCCATGACAATGGCAAATTCGGCGCCGTCCGCTGACGATGTGTACCATTTCTGCCCGTTGATGACGTAATCCTTTCCGTCTTTTACTGCGGTGGCCTGGAGCATGACAGGATTTGAGCCCGGCATGTCAACCTCGGTCATTGAGAAACAGCTTCGGATTTTTCCTTCAACAAGCGGACGCAGATATTTTTCCTTTTGTTCTTTGGTCCCGAACATATTAAGAATCTCGATATTACCCGCATCCGGCGCCTGGCATCCGAAAACAAAATGGCCCAGAGGCGAGCGTCCGAGGGCTTCTGAAACAAGGGCGTGTTCGACAAGATCAAGCCCCATTCCGCCGTATTCTTTCGGATGATTTGGGGCCCAGAGCTCCATCTGTTTTACAAGCTCTCTTTTTCTCTCTATCTCGGAAATCAGACTTTTTAAAGGTTTTGATAGAAAATCCTGTTCCATCGGGATGAGTTCCTTATCAACAAATTCACCTATCATCCCGATAATTATTTTCATTTTGTCGGATACTTCAAAGTTCATAAAAAAACTCCTTTTACAAATATGATAGACTCGAAAAAAAGTCGAAATTCAGACGGCAAAGTAAAAAGCTCATTATGCAAGGCGCACGAATCTTGAGGAATGAAGCGTACTTACTGGTACGCTGCAATGACGAA
>JAGVOC010000294.1 GCA_020052975.1 Desulfobacterales bacterium
ATAAAAACAACTAAAATCAACAACTTTCTTCAGCTTTCAAAGAACACTATCAATGTTTACGCGGGTTTCATGCCGCATTTTTCAGGATGAACTAAGTAGTACAATTGATAGGCAAAAAGAGCTGGCTATGATTGATCCTCTGACTCAGATAGCCAACAGGCGAGCTTTTGTAAAGTTATCCCGTATTGAAATAAAAAGGGCTCGCAGATTTAAACACCCCCTGTCTGTTGCATATATAGATCTTGATAATTTCAAATATATAAATGATCATTTTGGCCACAGCGTAGGAGACAATCTGTTAAGTTTAGTAGCTGAAACTATTAAGGATACCACCCGTGAAATAGATCTAACCGCCAGATTAGGAGGAGATGAATTTGTTATCCTGATGTCAGATACAGAAGCCGAATCAGCATATTTAGTTGCAAATAAAATACAGAAAAAATTTTTACATCTTATGCAGGAGAATGAATGGCCCGTGACATGCAGTATAGGTCTCGTTACTTTCAATTGCTTACCCAACAGCCCTGATGATTTAATTAAAGAGGCAGATAAGGCAATGTATTCTGCCAAGCAAAACGGAAAGAACATGATTAAGCATAAGATAGTAAAAAAGTAGAAAGAATTTATTGCCAAACAGAGTTTGGTATACTAGACTTTTTTATTTGCGGTATATAATGAAAATAAAATCAGTATTGACTTTATATAAAGAAAATAACCTTGAGTTGGAATCAACGAGCAGCCTTATAGTGGATTATTTGAATTCTCTTGCTATCATTGAAGATGATAGTATACAAAAGAAACTTCTAAAAGAGGTAATTCAAAAATATGTTATTTTAGAGAAAAAGGTAGACTCTCTGCTAAAGAATACCCTGCCAGCAAAGGTTGCAGAAGATATAAAATATGAAGGACAGTTTGCTCCCCGATTGTATAATTGTACTATATTATTTTCTGATTTTGTGGGCTTTACCCGTCTGGCTGAAAGAATTTCAGGTGAGGTATTAATAGGAATATTGGACAAACTCTTCTCTGACTTTGATGGTATAATAGCTCGTTTTAAAGGAACAAAAATAAAGACTATCGGTGATTCCTATATGGCTGTTTTTGGCGCTCCAGATGAATTTGAAGAACACGCTGTTATGGCGGTAAGAGCGGGGCTTGCCTTGCTAAAAGTTGTTGAAACATTTAACAGAGAAAGCGATGAAGAGTTTCAGATACGCATAGGCATTCATACAGGTAAAGTAATGGCAGGGGTAGTAGGGAAAGAACGGATGCAGTTTGACGTCTTTGGTGATAATGTAAACGTCGCTTCACGATTTGAGTCCTCAGGAGAAAATGGAAAAATTAACATATCAGAGGAAACATACCTGCAAACTCGTGATTTTTTCAAATTCGAGGAAAGAGGGAAAATAGGCTTAAAGAACAAGGAAAGTATGAAGGCGTATTTTGTTATAAAAGAGCTATGATATAAGTTTATTACACACTTTAAATCTTGATGGACCAGTAAAAAGTCACAATTGGGATGGTAAAGTAAAAAGTTCCAGATGCAAGGCACGCAAATCCTGAGGAGTGAGGCTTATGGGTACCTTGCAACGACGGAGGATGCAGTGCAACGCCGCAGATGAACTTTTTACGAAGCCGTCAAACCTTGAAGGAAAACAAATGAATAGTCATAAAAAATATGACAGACCTATCCAAATAGGAGAAGGCATTTATTGGGTTGGCTTCTATGAAGAGGAATCGAATCTGCATTGCAATCCGTATCTGATTGTTGAAGATGATAAAGCGGTTTTAATAGATAGTGGAAGCCGTCCGGATTTTGCTATAGTCTTGAGGAAGATTTTACAGGCAAGTGTAGACCCGAATCAAATTATTGGACTGATTTATCAACACTTTGATCCCGATTTATGTGGATCAATGCCAAACATGATCGATATCTGTGAAAATAAAAACCTTAAAATCTTTTCGGAAATAGCCAATAATGTCTTTATAACCTATTATATTGACAGAGAAAAACACCATCTACTAGATTCAATCGACAACCATGATTACAAGTTCACCTTTAATAACCGAACATTATTATTCATCAAGACCCCTTATTCTCACAGCCAGGGAAGCTTTGTCACATACGACGTAAAAACTAAAACTCTATTCACCAGTGATCTTTTCGGCAGTTTTTCGACAAAATGGGACCTTTTCCTTAAATTGGATAATGATTGTATAACCTGCGCTGATTATAATAATTGTAAAAACAAAAAGGATTATTGTCCTTTACCGGACATCCTTACATTTCACAGGAAATTGATGCCATGTGAAAAATCACTCAAGCACGCAATGAGTGAAATAAAAAACCTTGATATTAATATGATTGCGCCACAACACGGGAGTATATTGCCGAACAGGAGGGACGTTTACTTTTTAATACAGAAATTAGAATATCTTAAAGGGGTAGGGATCGATTCGATCCTTTAAAAACCTTTAGCCAATCCACAGAAGAAGGTTTACAGAAAGGAGACAAATCAAATGTTATCAAAAGAGTATGATCTGGTTTTAGCAAACTTAGCTAAAATCGAAGTTGGACTTTCAAAAATATATCAATGTTTATCTGAATGCGATAATTTTACGGAACCGGTCAAGAAATTTTGGGAAGAAATAGCAAAAGAAGAACTAACGCATGCCAAAGTATTTAACGATATTCGATCAAAAGCCAGTATTGATAGCTCGTTTCAGGTTGATATTCTTATTGATAACAAGCAACTAAAACATTTTGTTAACAAGGTTAACAGCTTAGTGAAAGAAATAAACAAAAAAGACTCAAATGAGTTAGAAATTTATAAAAAAGAATCAGAAGCCTATAAATTTGGTGCCTCTCTCGAAGGCGACCTCGATGAGTCCAACTTTCTCAGGAGAATCGAAGTCAATGATACCGAATTTGCCAAAAAGTTACAACAGATTGAGCATGCTACCAAAAAACACAGCATTATAATGATTAACTACTCCAGAGGCATAAAATAGAAAAAATCGAAATGGGAGTAGACATTGGGCTATAGCAATTGTTTTTTAAGGAAAAGGGGCGAAGAAAAGCCCCTCGTGGGAAAGGATTCTGATGAATTTGCTCCATGATAAAAAATTTGCCTCTATTGAAAACGTTCAGCAGGGTCTTAAAAATGCAGAGTACATTTGCAGCAAAAAGATTGCTACCACCGTATATCTTGCGTATCACTTAGAGAAACCTATCCTTGTGGAGGGGCCGGCCGGTGTCGGCAAAACCGAGCTGGCTAAAACTGCGGCAGCCTTTCTTGGCGTGTCTTTAATCCGTATGCAATGCTATGAAGGGCTTGATGAATCAAAGGCGCTCTACGAGTGGAAATATGGAAAGCAGTTACTTTACACCCAGATGCTGAAGGACAAACTGAATGATGTTTTAAAGGGGGCAAAGGGGCTTTCAGCATCCATTGATAAGCTCCATCAATACAATGACATCTTCTTTTCCCGCTCCTTCCTGGAACCAAGACCGCTATTGAAGGCGCTCCAACAAAAAGACGGGGCTGTGCTGCTGATAGATGAAATTGACAAATCAGACAACGAGTTCGAGGCCTTTTTGCTGGAAATTCTTTCAGACTTTCAGGTATCCGTTCCGGAGATCGATACCATCCGTGCAGAAACCAAGCCATTTGTGTTCCTGACAAGCAATAATACCAGAGAATTGAGCGAGGCGCTGAAACGCCGCTGTCTACACCTCTTTATCCCCCTTCCTGACCCTGAACTCGAAAGGGAGATCATCCGTATTAGGGTGCCGGGCATTTCAGAAAAGCTTAGGATCCAGCTGGTTTCCTTTATCCAACATCTGAGAGAACTGGATCTAAAGAAAATTCCTTCTATAAGCGAAACCATTGATTGGGCTAGAGTATTGCTGCTTCTTCATGCAGATAAGCTGAGTGCTGACCTGATTAGCGAAACCCTCCATATCATCTTGAAATTTGAAGGGGATATTAAGATAGCTGAAGAACATCTCTATGAGATGACCAGGAAAGCTATAAAAGAGGCTGCAATCTGAGAAAATGGAACAAATTCTCAAGGATTTTATCTCGGCACTTCGCAGTTCCGGGGCGAGGATATCGATACCAGAGACTATTGATGCCATGAATACCGTGAAGCTGACAGGTTATCATGACAGGGAAGTTTTTAAAGACTCTCTATCTGCTGTCCTGGCAAAATCCTTTCACGAAAAGGAAATCTTTGAGGAGTGCTTTTATAAATTCTTTTCCTTTGACACCTTTCCAGAAAACACAGGCGATTGCCCAGAGAGCCTTGCCCCAGAGATCATGGAAGAGATTTCTCCCCTTTCTCAGATGATCCTCTCCGGCAATCTTGGAGGGCTTGCTGCTTCAATAAGAGAGGCGGCACAGGAAGTACATATCACAGGGATACGGTTTTTTACACAGAAAGGCCTCTACATCCATAGAATTCTACGTCATATGGGAATGGACAAACTGAAGCTAGATGTGAAACATCTTTTTCAGCAGGATACTTTTTATTCCAAACAGATGGCTGAGGAACTGGAGAAGGGCAAAGACTACCTCTTTGAAAACGTAAAAGACTTTGTAGAGCAGCAATTTGCCTTGTTTTCCCCTTCGGTAACAGAGAACTTGCTTGAAGATTACCTGAAAAGTATCAAGCTATCCAATTTAGAGCAGCGAGATTTTCACCGTATGCATTCCATTATCCAGAAGATGGTGAAACGTCTTAACGACCTGCATTCAAGAAGAAGGAAAACCTCCAAAAGAGGCCAGCTTGATTTCAGGAAAACCCTAAGGAACAACATCAGTTATCAAGGCCTTCTTTTTGATATTCAGTGGAAAAAGAAGAAGGTCGACCGCCCGGATATTGTCGCGATATGTGATGTCAGTCGTTCTGTTGAAACCGTGGCAAGGTTTTTATTGTTGTTTTTATACAGCCTGAATAAATCACTAGCCAGGATACGGACATTTATTTTCTGCTCTAATCTTATAGAGGTAACCCATATTTTTGATGAATATCCTGTTGAAGAGGCGCTGGTAAAGCTACAAAGCGGCATAGGTCTGGGTATCCTACTCGGTCGGACAGATTATGGGCAGGCATTTCGTGATTTTGAGGAAAGCCGGTTTCACCTAATCACCAAGAAGACAACGATACTCATACTAGGGGATGCACGGAATAATTACGGCGACTCTCAAACCGGCATCCTGAAATCGATGCATGAAAGGGGCAAGAGGCTTATCTGGCTAAACTCCGAGCCACGGTCGTTCTGGGGTATAGGCGATTCAGAGATGAAGAAATACCTCCCCTACTGCCATCTTGCCAGAGAATGCAATACAGTGCATCACCTGGAAAGAGTGGTGGATTCCCTTTTGTCACTGGAATCGTAAACGCAGATTGAAAGGAAGAAGATTAAATCGTAAAAAGTCAAAAATCAGACGGCACAGTAAAAAGCTCCAGATGCAAGGCGCGCAAATCCGAAGGAATGAGGCGTACTTACCTGTACGCTGCAA
>JAGVOC010000205.1 GCA_020052975.1 Desulfobacterales bacterium
ATCGGTAAAAACCTTTCTTTACTTCTTCCTGCGTCAGGGCAAACACCAGGGAGCAGCAACCGGCCCTGCACGATGAGAGTTTCGACGCGCAGTCCACAACGGCATCCGGCTCAGAGTCGTCCTCCAATCCGTACACCTTCCCGTCGATCATTACCATATTCCTGAGCGCGACAGAAAGGATTTTTTCTTTTTCCTCATCATAATCGTGTGCATCATGTTTGCCGTTCGGCACGCTTTTTCTGTTCTTTTCTCCGCTCACCCGTTGCGCCCATTCACCCTTACAAATTACTGCAAAAAAACCGGAGCTGTTGCCGGCTGTTATACGAACCTGTGATACAACAAGTATCCCTTCATTGAATATATTTTATCATTCAATCTCTGTTTTGTTGATTTGATTCCATCGATTAGTCAACATTTTTTCTACTCTGTAGCGCACTCATACTTCTCACAGTTACATGCAAAATCATCATTCCCTGATATCTATGAAATCCCCATTCAAGCAAATACCGCAGGGAAAGATAGGGGTGTTTCTTCCCAGTTCAATGACACAGGCATCAAAATTTGCAGGGAGTTTGATACGAGGAGAAATGCTCGCTTCCGGTATAAATGCCATCACTGAAAGCATGGATTACTTGGTTCAGTAGAGTAGAGAACTGGCGTAGTAACCGAAAGGTTCTATCTCCAGTTCCCCCTCATCAAACCGTGCGGACCCTTTTCGAGTACACGGCTTTCCAATTATCTTCCTCCATTGGCTTTCGCAGTTTGAGTCCAGGGAGCAGTAGTCGGTACTTTGTAGAGTCCTAAGGATTCGTAGAAATACCTATCCGGGTATGACCTATAACCAAGGCTGTGATAGTGGTGTTTCCGACGCAGGTATACTCTTAGCCTGTACCCCAGATAGTATCTTAAAGCGGACATAGCCTTTGTGCAGTTGCCGTAATAAAAGTAGTTCACCCATCCTCTAACAATTCCGTTCACTCTCTGGATTATGATCTTCGTCGGTGTCGCGCTGTATCGCTCAGTGGTCAGTTTCTTAATCTCCGCTCGAATATGTTTCATAGACTTCTTTGATGGTTCGGTGAACGGAAACAGATGTCCGCTCTTGCGTCCTTTCCTCATCATTATACGGAACCCCAGAAAGGTAAAACTATCGCATTGTGCATCCACAATACGCGTCTTCTCCTCATTGAGAGCAAGGCCAAGGTCTTTCAGGACGGTCTTCATCCCCTTCAATATTCGCGCCGTGTTACCTTCGCATAATACCACAACATCATCCGCATAGCGGACAAGCCGTGCGCCCAACCTCTCCTGCACTTTCTTGACTTTCCATAAGGTATCCAGAACATTCAGATAGATGTTGGCCAGAAGTGGAGAGATCACCCCTCCTTGGGGAGTTCCCTTATCATTTCCCTTGTACTCCTTATTCCCATCCTCACGTTCTTCCACAATCGGCGCTTTTAACCACATCCTGATCAGCTTCAGTATGTTCTTATCCACAATCCGTTTAGCTACCAGTTGCATAAGTTTGTCATGGGGAATGGTATCGAAATACTTGGAGATATCGGCATCAATTACATCGAGCTTGCCTTGAAGAAGGTGCGCCTGCACGTCGTTTACTGCCTGATGGGCGTTCCGCTTTGGCCTGAACCCATACGAGTTTTCCTGAAAATCAGCTTCAAATACGGGCTCAATCACAACCTTTACTGCCATCTGCACTACTCTGTCTCTGATCGTCGGGATTCCCAGCGGTCTTCTACCTCCACCTGCCTTCGGTATATAGACTCTCCGCACAGGCTTCGGTTTATAATCTTTCCGCTTCAGTTCCCCGGCGATTGCTTCGAGATATTCCTCGACTCCTCCTTCTCCATCCTCTATGCTCTCAAAGGTCTCGTCGTCTATTCCCGGCCCTCCCTTATTAGCTTTTACAAGCTTGTAGGCATGAGTCAGGATATTCCGACTGTAAACCTTATCGTAGAGAAGATAGAATCGATACTCCCTTTGTTGCTTGGCCTTCTGGTATAGTTCCCTCTGAAGTTCCCGGATCTTTTCTGGAGTTTCCAGCATTTCGCAATCTCCTTTCCTTCTCTCCTTCGGAAACGTGATAAATGCATTGCCCCTTCCCTCTCCCAAAGTTATGTTGTCTTTGAGATACAATCGGTACAATATGGGCAACTCCGACTCCCGCACCGACCGAGTGGAACTTCGTTTCCTTATATCCACTCGCTGCCATCTGAAGGCGTCGATACGGGTCTCCCGTATTTATTGTCGCATGGCTTCCCCTGCGTGTCACCCCTATTACCCCGGGAGCTCTTCTATCGGTTACGGTAGTTTTCGTTAGGATAGAAACCACGGTCTTCCCCCTTGTAGGACAGGGTCGACAACTCCGGCTTGTTTTTTCGAGGCTACTTCTGGGTTCGCTTGCGCTGCGACCCGCAGGTTTGCTCAGTCCCCATTATGGAACCTTTGTCAGAGAACTTAGTGCTTCAGGTTACCCTTAACACCTCCCTCAAGCTACATGGGCGTACTACCAAACTCCCATAGTCGGACTTTAACCGACAAGTCATACGTTTTACACGGCATACCCTACACACAAACGTTTTTAGGTATGCCGAGGTTTTATCACTTCTTTCATCAAGTCTGCACGGCAGCATATTTCATTGGGGTGCGACCAACGCCTAAAAGTTAGTAAAGCAGAATCATTTTACAATTTAACAACTATTCAAAACTTGCACATTGACAAGTAGGGCATACGTTTCACTGTGTATTCCCTTGGGAATCTGTCTTTATGAGATAGACATCGGAACCTCCGGCACCAAAAGAAGATGTCCACCCGACAATAATATATCCGCCGTCGGTTGTCTGCTGGACTGATTCCCCTCCATCAGAACCAGTTCCGCCTAATCTCTTTTTCCAGATGGCATTCCCACCTTTATCCGTTTTTATCAGATAAACATCAACAGGGGGTCCGAAGAAATAGGAACCTATAGTTCCAGTAATAATATATCCACCGTCTTTTGTCTGTTGTACTGATTTGCCAAATCTCCCCCCCTGTAGTGATTCAAATTCATCTTTTCCTCCGATTATCCTCTCCCATGCAGCATTCCCTTCTGAATCTGTCTTGACAAGTAAGATAGCAACATTTGAATAATCAGTGAATGTAGTCCCTGAGAGAATATATCCACCGTCTTTCGTCTGCCGGACTGAGAAGTGCCACTCTCCATGTGGTCCTCCGAATGTCTTTTCCCAAACAGTTATTCCCTTTGAATCAGTCTTGATGAGATAAGCATCGCTATACTCGCCATAAATACCAGTATTTTTATGTCCAGCAATGATATATCCACCGTCAGACGTCTGCTGAACTGAGTTGCCAATCTGATTCGCACCAGAGTTGTCAAATGTCCTTTCCCAAACGGCTTTTCCCTCTGAATCAGTCTTGATAAGATAGACATTAGCATCAACTTCAACCATGCCTCTCGTGCCAACAATGATATATCCGCCGTCGGATGTCTGCTGAACAAAGTTACCATTCTCATGTGAACCGGATTCACCAAATGTCTTCTCCCAGACACCATTCCCATTCTGATCAGTTTTCAAGAAAAAGACATTACTATATCCGTCGTCATCCACACTGCCGACTATAATGTATCCGCCGTCAGATGTCTGCTGGACTGAACGGCCTGCCTCGCTAAATGTTTTTTCCCAGACCATATTTCCATAGAGATCAGTCTTGATGAGATAAGAATCAGATTGTCCCCAGACCCTTTCAGGATTAAATAAGCCTGTATATCCAACAATGATATATCCGCCGTCGGACGTCTGCTGGACGGAGTAGCCCCAATCGTCATATTGACCGCCGAATGTTTTTGTCCATGTATGCTGGGTTGTGCCGGCGTTGCCTTTTCCGTCTCCACCCCCACATGCATACATTAAAAGAACCAGCAGAATACTTGAACCAAAGAATAAAAAAGATTTCATAGTATCCCTCATTTTAGCCCCCTCTGTTCAGTGCTATCCATTTTTGTTTGTACTATTCACCATTATAGCAATCTTTATGAGGGCAGACTACAGGAAGTAGGATTGCCTCAGTATCACCATTCAAACATCATGCGTCTTTCACCCCAAAGGAAACACCCCTATTTTCTCAACGCCACCTACAACTAAACCTTTCCAATGTGTCAAAAGAAGTGAATATTTACATGAGTATTCTAACAGGTAACGAGAAAGGTAACCCGCTGGCGCAACCAGCATGGGGGGAAATTGTGCCCGCGCTGATTACTAATCGGTATTGATGCAATTGTGCGCTGTCATTTCTTAACAACACCGACCGTCCTCGATATACAGTTGGGACAATAGATTTCTTCTGCTACATACATCATTTCATGAATTTGATTGCACTTTACGCATTTCAATTTGCCACCCGCATTATTAACAGCTAAAACTCTAGCCTCCGACTGCACATTTCTGATAATTTTTTTTACATGTTCCTCTTTGTCCTCAGAACTTATTTTCGAAGATATTTCCTGAGAAATTGAGAGTTCTTTTTCATTAAGGTCTTTCAGTTTTGTAATATCGTCTATATTTAAAGACAGTCCCTCAACAAATACATTGTATTTCCTCTTTAAATAAAGTGACTCATCAATACCAGCATAAAAGAAATAAAACAGTTTACTTAAATTTTCTCTTGAGTCAATTTTCAAGTAATATGATGGTGTTTTCGATCTTTTTTCAATATGAATTTTCAGAGGGTACTGCCCATTAGGATATTGAGATCTCAATGTAGCATTAATGCTGTTCATGTATCCGTGAAGAATTTTCCTATAAATTCCTATTTTGTACAATTCATCACCAAGTGTTTTGATGAAATCAAAAGATCCACAAACATAGGATGCTCTTAACTTACCAGCACTCAAATAAATCGAGCCATCACCATCCCAACAACCCCTTATGAAATGTCTTATGTATCGTTCTGGAACTTCAGGAAATTGCATGACCAGACTTTTTCTTTCTACAAGCCCCAATTTATGAAGATCGTCTCTCATTTTTTCTCTAAAAAAAACAAATGAATATATAAATTTCGATTTATCATAAGACTGTACATTTTTTTTTATTGCCCTAGTTGAACCTAAAAGAGTCCTTACATTGCAAAGTAAGTCATAATCAACAGATGCAATACTTACCCTAAGGCTACTCTTTGTACGCTGTACATTGCCATCAGTGAACAACAGACCCAGTACCCATGCCATTTCCGGAGACCATTTGCTAAAAAAACTGTCGTTAATGTCGTCATATTCAAAAGCACTAAATTTACCATTTTTGATTGCTAAAACTCTCGCCTCAGATCGTTTTCTTCTAGGTAAATCATATTTAACCATGAGAAGTTTAACCATTTGTCTTGTGCAGTTATGCTCTTTTGCAATGTCTTCTAGGGATTTCTTATGATGGCAATATAGGTCTGTCAGTTTTTCTTTAGTAAGCACATTGGTGACAATAGATGTTTTTGGTTTCCTTCTTTTTATAAGAGTGTAATTCGTAGGACAACATTTTGAGCAATATACTTTGTCTGCTATATACATGGATTGCTCTGCACAGCCACATTGAGAACATTTGAACTTTTGAATATTTTTCATAGCTAATATTTGAATTGTCATTTGCTACTTTTATATCAAGAAATTAAAGGTTTATTTATAACTGGTAGCACTTTTATTCCCTCAAGTTGGGCACTGTTAACAGATTCAGATACTATTGGGACAGACCGATATTTTTAAAATAAAGTGATATATAGGTAATCAAAAATGTCCCTATAGAAGCAATAAAAACAATGTTTAGAATCCATTGTAAGTGAAACATACGATCTACCCATTTTGGAAAAGATAAATCTGCATTAAACTTCGATTTAGTCCACGCTTCAAGCAACAAATAGTCAAGCAGTACCCCATAAAGAATAATTATGATAAAAGCTATTAGAGGAATCTTAAAACTGAAAATTAAAGAGAAGATTTCAATGCGTTCAAGTTTTAAGATTGAAATAATCGTAAATAAAGATATAAAGATAGTTAGATCAAGCTTAAGATAAAAGATACACGTATCACGATATTTTTGAATAATCTCAGAGGTTGGATTTAATTCTTTCATTATAAAATTCCAATTAGATATATTAATGTTTAATGGTTATACTATGCAAAATTATATCAGGTTTTAAATGTGCCTGCTTCAGGAAAGAGGCTTGCTTCTCAGAACCTTCATGTATGCTGTGTTTCTTTCGCCCCGTAAGACGCATGCCTTTTTTCTCGGAGTCACTACTACACGTGCTCCCCAAAGATATAGTAGAGTGTAGTACCCCCTTGGACTAAGCACACAGATGCTTTGCTATAATTGTGTGTGTTGCAACTATTACTACTAACAGAACCAATTATTTATTTCCTTCAAATCCATTGTCTATGCTATTGTTATCAATGAGCATTCTGAGAAATTAACCTTTGAGGTAATTATGAAGGAAAATCTCCGAAGAGAAAAAAGAATCACTATATCCGAAGAAATAAGCTGCGATGTTGGCAGAATTTTGGAACTCTCTTCCCAAGGGATATTTATTGCTTCTTGCGTGAATGGGATTGCGGAGAATGATCCCATTAAATTGACAATAACGACAAGTAGCGGGTCTGTCATTAAAATTCAGGCGAGAATTAGGCGAATCACACAAAGTGGTTTTGGAGCAGAAATTGATAAAAGTGCGACAAACATTGCCGACCTTGATCAGTTCCATTTGCTTGTCAAAAAATATAGGCGTATATAACGTTTTATCGTTTTAAGTCTCAGATCCGTGTCCTGCAGCTAATGAGAGTCGATATCATTTTCTCAATACTCTCTCCAGCATCTTCTATAAGGCCGTTTATTTTGAGGTGAATGCTTGCCGTAAATCAGGGCCTTACGAGGTGTTTATATCAGGAAGAATCAATTTATTTGCTTACCTTCGTGCTTTTCCACTGATATGACTAATTTCAATTTTTATGATTTTTGTGGATTTATCTTTAAGCTCGATGTACTGCTTCCCCTCTTTGATAAAATCCGGACTATATTTCTCCAAAAGCCACATTAACGCATTGTATCGCTCATTTCCGTAGACCTCGGATGCAAGACCAAAGGCTATGGCACTTTCATATTCAGTGGCAAATTTGTCCTGCAAAATCTTCGTCTTTCCTACCACGCAAAAAGAAACCCTTGGATTGTTAGTGATATTGTCGAGTTTTTGTCCGATCAGGGCGCAATGGAAATAGATACAGCTGTTTCTGTACACGTAACTCAACGGAACGCCATAGGGCTGGCCCTCTTTGTCGACGGTCGACAAAACTCCGTATTCAGCAGAGTCAAGAATCTTAATGGCTTCTTGTATGCTGATTTCACGGTCTTTTCTTCGGATATTTTTCATACGACTTCTTTATACCTATCAATCATTATACCAACTTGGCATATTATAGGAACTTTGTCTATATCGATTTACGAGAGTATTAAACATCCTTCATCACGCTTCGTTCCGCGCGTCTTTCAGGAAGAATTAAAAGTGCGGACAAATACTCTCTTTCTTCTTTCTATTTATGTTTTTGCACTTGATGTGAATACCTCTTTAACTCTTTTGCATAACAAAAAAGACTGAGCCATACCATTGATAGTATTTTTTGTACATATCTATTTCTCGTTGTTCATTGTCCAATACAGCGAGAGCTTCAGGGTCATCGATATATTTCCCCCTTAGATTGTTGATTCGTTCTTCCAAAGGGTTGTAATACTCAATCCACCAGGCATCCTCAGGTAAGGTGAACTGTCCGAGAAGGGTATATCCATAATTCAAGATAAGTTCCACGTTCTCTGCAACAGTTTTTATCTCAGGGTAAAACTCTTTCCAATATTCATAGATTTCTGGAGGGGGGTCTGAACGTAACCACGTCATCTCATGTACAACTAAAAATCCTTTGGGTTTTATCAAACGACGCCATCCGGTTAAACCTCGTTCAAAGCCCATTATATAAATAGATCCCTCAGCCCAAATGATATCAAAGCTCTCATCCGGGAACTTCATATCAAACAATGAACAGTTTATAGCGTGAACACGGTCTAAAAGACCCGCTTCTTTTATCTTATTTGTGAGTTGATCCAAATATGGTTGATGGATATCTATCCCTATCACTTCCCCTTGGGTCAATCGTGCAAGTTCCATTGTTTGCCCTCCTGGACCACAACCGATATCAAGAATGCGAGGTTTATCCATGTCAGGAAGCATATAAAACGCTTGTCTGGTATATTGGTTCCTCCCGGGACCTTCTCTCGGAAGATTATGATGCATCTCAAAGAAAATATCTGTAGTCATGATAATTTTCCAACAATTATTTCAGGATATAATCTACCAAATTATACTAATTTATGTTTGTGAATATTTCAGGTAGAAGCAGCCCAGACCCCTTTTTCCTAAATCCTCATTTGAAATGTGCTTTTATAAATGCTATATTTTTGTCATATTAAGGAGACTTGTGTGATATCTCGACCAATTAATGATTTAACAGAATATTTGGAACTCCTGCGCAAATACGAAAAAAAATCTGTCATATTTCGAGGTGCAGATCATCCATATAAAAATTTGCCTACAATTGTCCGCTCTTTTTGTAGTTGCAACCTTATCAACCATGGCTGTGGAGACTTGGAGAAATATGACGAATGGTATGAAGCATGGAATAAGTCGATGAAGAAAAATACTCAACTACAAGATAAATTTGAGATTTATGAATACACATTGTTCCACAGCTTTAAAAGACAAGCAAGTGTTTATGCCAGACATATCTCTGGAAATAATGATTGGGAGTGGTTGGCCTTCGCTCAACATTATGGACTACCCACGCGGTTACTGGACTGGACTAAAAATCCTTTGGCTGCATTATATTTTGCAGTTCAGGATACAAAAAATAACGATATCGAGAGTTTCGTGAATATTCTTGAGTTCGGCCCACTAAAAAAGGGGCATGAGAATATGATAGACATTAATAATCCTCCGTCAAGGAGCCCTCTTGAATATAAAGGAAATCTCAACCGGTATATTCCAAGCATTATCGATGCTCGCATGAGTTCACAACAAAGCGTCTTCACTATACAGGAAGATCCATTTCAGCCAAATGAAAAAAAAGATAAAATTATTGTCAATAAAACCAAGAAAGAAAACCTGCGGAAGCAACTCCAACGGCTTGGCGTTAATCAAGCCTCATTATTTCCGGACCTATCGGGCTTAGCAGAGAACCTTGAATGGGTTTGGGAGCATTATAAAGGTGCTTAATTAGCGTTCTTCGGATTCGGTCTTAAATAGCCACGATATATCCAGCGCAGTTCAGTTTGTAACAAACGTTCTGTATAGCTTTGTGACTGCGCCCATTTATTCCTAAAGAAACAAATACCGGCCTACAATGGGGAGCTATTTATTTCGATTTGAAAGACCCTCCATACAATAATCACGGCATACTTAGTCCCTGATGTACTCTTCAAAGATTTTGATTATTCGCCAGGTGAGTATAAGCAGGTGATAGAAATGACGCGAAGGTGAATATATTTTATCATTCAACCTCTATTTTGTTGATTTGTTTTCCTCTATTCGCCAACAAATTCTTTTAATCAATGGCGGCTGCATTCTGTAACTCTGCTGTAAAGTCGATGCCGGCTCGATGTAAGATAGAGAATGCATACCGTATTATTGCTCAGGAGTTTGATGTCGTGAAAGCACTCGCAAAGGATTTTGCCCTTTTCACCGATGTAAGTGTAAGTCCCAACCACAAGCTCGGTGTAGGCGCCTATGTCATGGTCCCTGCTTCATTTCTGGAGGCCTCTTCCGGAGTTATTGGAAGACCCAAAATAATTGGGCGATTAAAGGTGCGGAGATTCGAAGGCACTTCATCGACAAGGCTCGAACTTCAGACCGTTTTATGGGCGCTCACAGAGAATCGGCAGGGACCACAGGGAAGCCTAACAATATATTCCGATTCTCAGTGCATTTCAGGCCTTCTTAAGAGGAAACCCCGCTTGCTGGCAGGAGGATTCCTTTCAAAAAAGACAAACCGGCAGTTAGGAAACGCTTCTCTTTATCGCGCATTTTACGAATTACACGACGAATTCGGCTTTCACGTGGTGAAGGTGGCCGGACATTCCAAATCCCGTTTTCACGACACCGCTCAACGCATTTTCTCATTTGTGGATAAGGAAGCAAGGAAAGCTTTGAAAATTTGGACAAATGAGTTAGAGGAAGAACAGCGTGAGACGAATAGCGGACCTTGGTGCGTCTATGTGCTCAGGTGCCGCAACAATTCTTTCTATATCGGGATGACAAATAATCTTGAGAAAAGAATTGAAAAGCATAAGCTCGGTATCGGCAGCAAATTCGTAAGATCGTGGAGGCCGTTTGAGCTGGTCAAAACAATACCATGCAAGAATGCGGGAGAAGGGAGAAGGCTCGAGTACGATTTAAAAAGACTCACAAGAAAGAAGAAAATCGAAGTTCTTGAGCTTTGAATGAATCGGTAAAATAAAAACTTCCCACCTCAACGACAGACAATGAGAATTTAATTCCACTGAATGTTAAGCTAAAAACGTGGCATTAATGAGTCTGCAAGAGGTGAGGATCGCCTTCGGCGGCCCCGAGCTTCTCGACGGGGTTACCCTCCAGCTCGAGCGGGGGGAACGGGTCTGCCTTGTCGGCAGAAACGGGGTGGGCAAATCCACCATTATAAAGATCATGGCCGGCGAACTCACCCCTGACTCAGGCGAGATCAT
>JAGVOC010000115.1 GCA_020052975.1 Desulfobacterales bacterium
GATCGTTTCCGCATCGCGTATGGGTGTTTGATCCTTTCCGCAAAGCCCGACAGGAATGGCCCCGGCTGCGCGTACAAGTTCTTTTGGGGCAAAGGTACAATATATGCCAACCACCTTTTTCCCCGCCGCCTTCGCCTTTTCAAGTTCAAGGAGGCTACTTTCTTTTAATCGTTCAAAAAGGGCTATGCTTCTCGGTCTCAATGCGCTGCTCCATATCCTCTATTTTGAATTTCAACCTCTTATCGTCTGCAGAAAAGCCTCTATCCGGGCGCGCAGGGGTTCACGAGATCGGTCGGGGAATAATCCGTTTTAGGATCCAACGAGAACACTCCACCATGAAAAAAATGCGGGGATTAATTCCACGCCCGGCTCACAGGGTTGCCATCAGCATCTATTTTTTTATCGGCAGAACATGGATCGCTTTAATTATCAACTGAACCTCGTCCCCAGCCTTCAGTTTGAGATCATCCACTGATTCGGTGGTCAACACTGAAGCCATTTCAACCGGGGCAGTCACTTCGAATTTCACAAGAGACATCACATCTCCTTTTTTGACCGATTTCACTCTGCCTTTGATCTGGTTCCTTGCTCCGTATTTCATAAAATCCTCCTTGTTAAAGATTTATCAAATCCGAATTATTTAACCTTTACCATTTCAATAAATGCCTCTACCCTAGTCTTCAACTGTCCAACATCCCCCATGCTGTAATCGGTGTCAATCCGAAGCGTAGGGATGTTTTTGGATATAAGCGCTCTTTCCACTGGAATGGCTTCCATGAGATATGGTTGACAAAACTGAAGACCATAATGAATAACACCATCAACCCGGTATGTTCCGGCCATTTCCATGATGTGATTCAGGCGGTCGGGATTCGGCGTAAAAACAGCGCAATCTATCTTGAAATAACGGTCAACAATGGCATCCATGAGGTCATCCGTTGATTTTCCAGAATCATCGGTCAGATTCCGGGTACCGCGTTCACCCACACAGGATTCCTCGCCAACAATCACAGCACCGGAGGTTTCAATAATCCACGGTAGTTTCCAGTTGGGAACCGCCATCGGACAACCGGACAATAATATTCTTGGCGCAGATTCAGGGAATACGCCTTCTTTTTTTTCAATCCGCTTTTCCACTTCATCGCATATTTTATTCACAGAATCCGTAAAACGAACCGGATCATCATAGAAAAAAACCTGATTGGTCAGGAGCGCATCCAAACCTGAAATCGGAGCAGGATTGGCTTTCCGGAGACTCATCAACCGGTGAATCGCTTTCCGCTTGTTATTTACGATTGAGATCCCTTTTTTCAGGCGGGCGGCGTCAATCGTAATACCGGTAAGTTTTTCAACCGCTTCTTTGAAGCGGTGATACTCCGCTTTTAAAAGAGCCTTCCCTTCAGCCGATTTCATTTGAGGCAAATCCATTACATAAAGATTAGGGACAAGGTTATTTAAAACTTCATAGGATTTTTTCTTGCCGTCACACGTGTTTTCTCCAACGATCATATCCGACGATTCAATATAAGGACACACCCTGCCCAGTTTGAAACCGAAGGCCGACTTGATCAATGAACAGGTGTTTCTGGGCAGATACTTTTCTACTTCGTCTGTTGCGAAGTCAGCACCGGTACAAAGCCCTACCAGGGTGGCATCCGCAGCTCTCACAATTTCTTCGGGGACAAAAACGCAGAAGGAACCTATGACCTTTCGCCCGGCCGCCTTTTCATCCAGCAATTCCTTGATGCGCAGGCCATGCACTTCGCTCATTACAAAGTCGAAATATCCCATGCTCTGGGGTCGGTTCTTCTGTGCCAGGAAAATATCCTGGTATCCTTTTCCAAGAACATCCAGCAACGCATCATGGGCTTTGAGGTCAAGCCCCAGATTTTCCCACATACTCCTGTAATTTTCACTCATTTTTTTCTCCTTAAGATCCCAATAGAGTCTATGGCATTGGTTTTGAGCCGGTTGTCATCTTTTTAAAATTCAGCGCGATAAATAATGATACAGGCGCAATAGCGCGCCTCCGATTCCGGACTGTCGTTTGACGATAAATCCGTTGTTTAACCTGTCGATTAACTCGGGCCGTTTTTGCAGAATCAATCTTGCCGCCATTTCGGCAGATTCAGCCGTTAGATCGGCGCACTGCTGGAGATGAGCCTTTTTATCATGCTTAACTTTTTTGGACAGCACCCTGCAGCAGGTTGCTCCATTTGAGGCTTTGAACGCATCGTGTAACTGACGGGCGCTGTCACGCATATCCCCGCGGTTGGGGTAAGGTCTGTCTTTTCCTAAAAACAGCCCGGTAGCCATTACCGCACCGCTCAAAGCTCCGCACATACACCCGCTTTCCCCCAGACCCATGCAAAAGGGGGCGGTCAAGGCTACAACCTGGGCATCGGTAAGTCCGCCGTCCAAACCATGGTTAAGGGCTACAACTACCGCTTCGGTGCACAGCATTTGCCGGGTTTCAAACAGATTCCGGGCGCGTTCTCTGATTTGCGCTATTACAGTTTCTGTTTGAGAGATGTATGTTACCTCTCCGCCAGAAATAGAATTTTCCACCATTATTTATCTACTTTACCTGCCTGATAACCCGCTCCCTTCCAGGCAAAAATACCGCCTGAATAGCGGTAAACATTCTTGTAGCCAAGTTTGACTGCCCAAACAGCGCCATTGTGGCTGCGGGTGCATTTGACAAAGCCGCAATATATAATGATTGGTTTGTTTTTGTCGTTGCCGAGAAGTTTGATATAATCTTCCTGAGTTTTGCCGTCTGTCTCTTTGATATCCCACTGATTCATATCCGGGATGGGAAACAGAAACTGAACGGCACCGGGAACATGCTGTTTTTTATAGCTGTCCTCATAGGGCATTGTGTCCACGATAAGCATATCTTTTTTGCTATCAATCCATTGCTTGAGTTCTTCGGTTGTAACAAGATTGTACCCTCCCTTCTGAACCTCCCTTGCGAGTTTAACCGCACCGGCTTCTTTTTCCAATTCTTCCTCGAATTTGTCTTTTGCAATTGCAGATCCGGCGAGGCCTGTCACAAAAATACCCACAACAATAAACTTAAGCAGAGATTTAAACATACGCATCTTCCGTTCTCCTTTTTTCTCTAAGATTTTTGATCAACAGCTTTATCTTTACAGGTTTGATGGCCCGGTATTGGCGCCATCCATAAATAAAAACGACTGTTACAAGCATGACCAGATCGCGGTAGAGGGTCGTCCTGAGTCCGTGAAATGCTTTGACCTCAGGATCTTCAGGGCCGAAGCATCCGCAATCCACATCCAGTCCCATCCAAATGCCGTATCCAAGGATAGCGATAAAAAGCAAAAGCAATCCGGAAATTATGGAAAGACTTTTTTCGGTGTCGAATAGGAGTCCTATGCCGGCAGCCAATTCCAGTGCCGGCAGCATGATGGCCAAAGGTATGAGCAGGATTTCAGGAACTATCCCATAAGCATCTATAAGGACGGCAAAAGTCCGGGGGTCTAGTAGTTTAATAATGCCGGCATATATGAAAATTAACCCGATACTCCAGCGCGATAATTTATATATCCAATCGAATAACATTGTTTTAGTATCTGCTTTCACTCCCTGACCGGCAAAACATGAATTGCCTTAATAATGAGTTGGACCTGATCTCCTTTTTTGAGATTCAGTTCTTCAACAGATTCTGTTGTAAGCACTGATGCCATTTCTGCGGGATGGGTGATTTCGAATTTCACCAGGGACATGATTTCATCGCTTTTTACTGATTTTACCTTTGCACCAAACTTGTTTCTTGCGCCATATTTCATTGGATCCTCCTTGAGAACTTTTAATCAGTTGTTATACAAAGTCCTCCTCTTTGAATTTGAATGAAGTCGACAGCCGGAATTAAAAGCAGGCTACCAATTAAATGTAAAAAATGAATATGTCAAATTCATAAAAGTTATAATAATGACTTGATTATTAATATAATTTATAATAGTTGTCTGACTTATGAGCTATGACGGATTTAAAAATATTACGATACAGCAGTTGGAATCCCTTATTCATCTTGTTGAGGAAAGAAGTTTCAGCCGCGCTGCCAGAAAGATGTTTTTGACCCAGCCATCTCTGACCAAACATATTAAAAATCTTGAAGATTCCGTTGGCGTTAAAGTTATAAACCGCCAAAACACAGGCGTTACTTTGACATTGCAGGGCAGACTTCTATATGAATATGCTCAGAAAATTCTGGGACTAAGGGAAGGGGTTAAAGAAAAAATTTTAAAATCGATGGAAAACGACAGCGGGACCATTGATCTTATCGCAAGCACCATTCCGGCAAATTATATTCTTCCTTATATTCTGGGAGGCTTCAATAAAAAGTATCCAAAAATAAAGGTTTATATAAAAACGGTAAACAGCGAAGAGGCTCTCGACATGGTGCTTAATAAACATGCGGAAATAGGATTTATCGGAAAAAAGCCTTTAAGCAGAAAAATTAATGCAGAGCCCATTTGGAAAGACAGGCTTGTCATTGCAGTTTCCGGAACACACCGCTGGAGTGGAAAAAGCTGTATCACTGCAAACGAACTGATGGAAGAGCCTTTTGTAATAAGAGAAAAAGGATCAGGGACAAGAGAAATTCTGGAAAATTATCTTAAAGAGAACGCAGGTTCAGATTTCAGACTGAACATTGTTGCCGAGCTGGGCAGTTCCGAAGCAATCAAGGAGGCTATTATCGCCGGACTGGGCGTCTCTTTTATCTCAATTCATGCAATAAAGCGGGAATTGAAGCAGAAACTTCTTGTAGAGATACCTGTTTCAGGATGGGTGGTTGAAAGGGATTTTTATGTGATTTATACGAAACATCTAAATTTGATGCCCCACCAGGAGATATTCCTGAATTATTGCAAAACAGCGCTGCTACCTTCGTGAACAGTCATCTGTGCCCAGTGATCAGTCATCAGTGTTCAGTAACCAGTGATCGGCGGAGTACCTTACTCCTCAAGATTTGCGCGCCTTGCATAATGAGCTTTTTACTTTACCGTCTGAATTTCGGCTTTTAACGAACCCGTCAATATTAATTTCTCAATAAACCAACCCTAATCTTCAAATATTATTCAACAATCCTGCTCTCAGGCCTTTTCTGAAAACCATTTTTTCAACTTTCAATAGTAATCCATCAATTTGTTCTTGACAATAAAACATATCATCATATAAACATACATTGATATGTTAATGTGTTTATTAAATGGTCGTTATAGGAATGATTTTTGTGATCAGAACGCCAATATTGGCGGCAGTTTTTAGACAGCAAGGAAGAATACATGCATAATACAGCCCAGGAACAGATGGTACTGTCCAGCGAATGTCTTCAGATGGCAGCCGCGTTAGCCAAGGGATTAGCGGATGAAAATCGCCTGCGAATTCTGTATTACCTCAGCAACGGTAAAAAGTCTGTCAACAGCATCGTGGAGGAATTGAATTTATCTCAGCCCCTTGTTTCTCATCATTTACGGGAGCTGAAACGTTATCTCCTGGTTCATGTCGAGCGAAACGGCCCTTTTATTTACTATGAAATCGTTGACCTCAAAATCCTGAATATCGTTCAAATGCTGGCGACTGTGGCCCGGGAGTTATTTGCCAAAAGAAAAACATTTTAGATATGGGAGAAAGTGGAAGCATCATGGGAAAGATTCTTGAAATCGTCAATCACATGGATCCAAAAACAGCATTAACTGAAATGGCCGCAGCTTTGAAAGGACTTTTTCCGCTGCTGGATGAAGAAACCCGAAGCAATTTTGTCATGAACCTGATCGGCGAGTCCGGCAGCGATAAAGTATCCAGCATGGTCCATCTCTGACTGGCCGAGTGCATGGGCGAAGGTGTCGACCCGACGCAAATGTGCCAGAGCCTGGTTGATAAGGTTACCCAGTCAAAACAACTGATGGCGATCAGCAACCCTGAAGTACTGGTTCTTTTTGAGGACTGGCTCGAGGAACTTGAAGATGAAGTTATTGCTTTTACCGGACAGCATGAAAACCTCACAGCAGAAGATCTGGCGAAAAAACTGGGCTTGTCTTTCAGGGGCGCTGACTTTCTCATATCAAAGCTCAAACGTGAAGGGAAAATGTGATGGTAAAGGAAGCTGTTATCAGCAACAAAAGGTCGATTCTTTTAGCCCTGGCGGCAGTGATAGTGACGGTTGGCCTTCTTTGGGCCACCAACCGGGCCGTGACTCCGAAAGAGCCGGCCTGGGCAGATGTAATTGCCGAAGCCGAAAAAGGGGGCTACAGGATTATTTCTACGGAAGAGATGAGAGGTCTCTATCAGAAAGATGCTCAAAATCTTCTGCTGGTAGATACCCGTCAGGAATGGGAGTTTCAAACCGGACACATTGCAGGCTCGCTAAATTTTCCGATGGAGCCCACAGGCTGGTCTCGGTGGCGAAAGGCAAATGCGCTTGAGGCGTTTTTAGGGCCGGATAAAAACCGGCATATTATCTTTTACTGAGCCGGTTTGACCTGA
>JAGVOC010000007.1 GCA_020052975.1 Desulfobacterales bacterium
CCATCAGAGCTTCTGCAAAGCCCTTCTCACCGCTTTTTCCTTTCTGGAAAGCTGCCGGGGGTTTCCCTTTCTCCGGTGATCATAATACTCATTCTCCTCCTCCTCTTCTTCCTCATCAGAAAGAAACAGTGCATGCCGCGCAATGGCATTGAGAAAATCCTCTGACGAGACGGGGATGGAACCCGTGGACCATGCATGGTCGGCGATATCCCTGTCTGAAGTGACCACAATCCATTCGCAACGGTGCGAGGAGAGAAGACGCTTGATGACAGCATCTGCCTTGTCACCGATGCGGGAATAGATAATTTTCACCCCTCCGACAACTAATTTCTGCTCCTGTGCCTCCCCTGTCTTCCATCCGTCGAACACAACGGTAATATCATGACCTCTCGTCTTCCTGTATTCAATGAGCGCGTCAATGAGGGCGTCTCTCTGTTTTTTCAGGTCACGGTGAGAGATGCCGATAAGGTTATATCCGTCCAGAATAAGGAAAGAGATAGCGCGCCTCCTTGGATCATCAGAGTTTTTCTATAGTATACCCTTTGCTTTTCAACAATTCGATGATGCCCCGGTCTCCTACAAGATGCCCGGCGCCGACAATCACAAAGCAGGTTTCTCTCTTTTTCAGATACCCTTCAATTTTCGATGTCATATTTCTGTTTCTCTGATACATGAGCTTCTCATAGACCTGGGACAAACTTCCTTCATCTGAACCGTTTTTCATCACGATTGATTCAAGCCGTTTCGTATCGCCGGTCTGCCAGGCACGGAGCAGTGCATCAGCCTCGGCTTCGGCTTCGTAGGCCTGCACATCCTTCAGGGTCTCCAGTAAAAACATCTCCTGTTCGCGGTCGGAAAACCCTGACAGGAGGTTGATCTGGTATTCAAAGCTTTCGAGTTCTTCGATCCTTTTCTTCGGCAATGCTTTCGAGGTGAAATGCATCTCGATGCCGTAATTCGGGTCGAAGCCCAGTTTCGCAAGCTCGAACGAGGTAATAGTCAGGGCAAGGAACCACGGCTTCTGTCTTGATACAAGCCAGAGGGGGATGCCGAGTTTCTCATACTGCTTTTTTACCAGCGAATAAGTTTCTGCGGACACATGGTTTTCAAGGGTGTCATCCCCTGTATAGAATGCGGTATCAATCAGTTTCTCCATATCGACCCGTGCAATATCGTTAATGTTCGCTTCCACCACTACCAAATCAGAAACATCGAACGCATCTTCAATCTTCCTGGCCAGAGGGTATGCCTCCTTCTTCATGAAATGGAGCGAGCCCAGGATATAGACAGTATTTGTCTCCGACGTGGCCTTCCAGAGAAAATTCTTCCGACCCCCTGCAACCGCATCCTCTCCGAATATGGTGAGACAGAGAAGACCAAGAATAAATAAAAGCAACAGAATTTTGATGAAATATTTTTTCATTGTTACTATATTACACTCCTTTAAAATTTATAGTAAAAATATTTTCTTGTTTATAAAAGACAAAAATATGTCCTAAAAGGTGACAAAATATGGCAGTACTGCTGCAGTTCTATGATTTCCATAATTAATGCAATGAACAAGCCTGCACCCTGAATAAGATTACATAGCTTTAAGAAGGCAGGATAAGTCCCCTTTCAGCATGGCTGACGGGCACATTAACTTTAATTATCTTCTAACTTCCTGAAAATATGCAATTAAAACCCCCATGAAAAAATAACCCCCCTACCCAGGGAGTATTGTAAAAACGTCTTTTAATGCCTTAAAATGAAGCTGGGATAAAAGATTCTGAAAATTTCCTGGATGATAACTAAAGGCTACCAGGGAACTAACCAATCAAGGCATACTATTTGCTTATTTATATAACTAACTATTATGTATAATAAAAGACGCATAAATGGGCCGGATAAAATGACGTTACAAGATTACCGGGAAATAAGATATTCCTATTGTTATATAAAATATAAAAATAGGCTATCAGGAATAATACTTATGGTTCCAAGGAGGCATGATCATGGACTTTAAAAATTTTGCAAAGCAACTTGCTCAGATTTTCATTGTGCTGTTGCTGATCTTAAATGCTTCATATACTTACGCTGCAACAGCAGCGGGCTACAGCGACTACTACATCCCGGGTGACGAGGCAAGCATGTGGACTATATTAAACACCCTTGACGCCTCAAGCACCACTCCCATGCACTGTCTCATTTCAGTTACCGCGTGGTCTAACAACACTATCGTCTATTATGACCACTGGGAAAATGGCTATTCCTTCGACCCCACGAACCCATTTGCCACCGCCGATGAAATACATAGTTTAACATCTGCCGGGGACGTGAAGATATTTGAGTCCTCTAATATTCCTACCGCACCAAGAGGCACAGGTCAATATTACGATGGCGGCGACCGGATATACGCGGCCGGCGGTGTGGTTACGGTCACCCGCTCAAGCTGGATCGAGGCGCGAGGGGTAGGCAATCAGGCTGTAGCCTGGGAGATTTACCCTGTCAAGCCCCAGCTCACCACGTATGTTCTGCCGTTTGGAGAAAACCTCGGGTTCGTTGACTTTAGACGGGTATTCGTCCTGATTCAAGCCACTGAGAATAATACCACTGTCCAGGTAGATCTTAATAACGATGGCATTTTCGATAGCCTGAACCAAAATCGTGATGGTGACAAAACAGACGCAGGTGACACGAATATAATTACCCTCCAGCGGGGCCAGACCTTTCTCCTTGACCGTACGAGTGCCTGCCTCAATGGGGGAACTCTCTGCACTACAAACCCGGGGAATCTTAACTCAGGGACGTTAATCCAGGGAAATACAACCCTTCAGGTCAAGTACGTTGCGGGTGATGTGAACTGGATGTATATGGCAAGAGGATTCAGCGCGTTCCCCCGGGGGTATTGGACTAAGGATTATTACGGCCCGCTGGATGAGCCAACAAACTCTAGAATTACCGACTATTTTTTGTATAACCCGCATTCCAGCAGCATTGCCATTGATTGGGAATCAAGCTCAGGCAGTGGTTCCTTTACTATTGGGGCAAACGCCACTGTTTCGTTCAGAGCAGCCAGTGGAGGGTCTGTACCACAAGATTCCGGAATTTACTTCAAGGGTTCCGACGTCTTCTGGGGTGTCGGTGTCGGTGACTCTACGCAGGATTTGTATGAATGGGGATACAGCCTCCTGCCTTCCACAATGCTATATGATGAACACTTCCTCGGATGGGCCCAGGACTCTAATCCACCCATCGCAGGCCGCACAGACAACGGCGTTTTCCTTATGGCAGCCCAGGACAATACGCGGGTTTTTGTAGATCTGAACAACGACGGCACACCCGACCAGACCTATACTCTTGACCGTCTTCAGTCCCAGTATATTACCGACCCTACGGATGGTGACCTGACCCAAACGCATTTTTGGGCAACAGGGCCATTCACCTTGGCTTACGGCCAGAACGCTGACACCGCCTCCACGCCACAGTATGGCATGGACCTCGGTTATGTAGCCATCCCCGGTACAGACTTTGTCTCCCTCGTTCTTACTGTGGATAAGTCGGTCTCGCCACAGGTTGTACCAACCGCATCGGGCTCTACGGCGGTCTTTACTATAAAAGTCAACTCGCAGAAATATACCTTGGATGGAGGAGCAAACGGTGTTACTGTTACCGATATCCTGCCGCCGAGTTGGCAATACGTCTCCGGAAGCACGACCATCACCAAACCGGATAAGAGCACAGGGACTGCAAATCCGACGGTGACAGGGGCGGGAACGGCGGGTAATCCTTACGTATTGGCATGGTCAAGTCTCGACCTTGGCACTAACGGAACGCCGGGCATGGCAGAAAACCAGGAAGTCACCATCACCTTCACGGCGCAGACGACGACAGCTCTTGCCGTTGGAACACTCAGCCAGAACAGGGTGAAGGCCGTCGGCAAAAGGACTTTCGGCACCCCGATTCAGACACAAACATTCACCGCGACTGATTTTGCCTACGTGGCGTCAGGTAACATACAGATTGCAAAAACATCAAACGCAGCGACACCGCTCTATCCGGGCAACACGTTCACATACACTGTGACAGTCACCAACCCTGCCTCCGCAACATCAAACCAAACAGGTATCTCGATCTACGATCCATTGCCGGCCGGACTCAGCTATGTCGCAGGGAGTTCCCGGATAACAGGATACCAATCAGTTACGCTAACGGATAATGTTCACGATAGTTTTAGTTCGGCAGTCTATAACAGTAATACGGGTGGCACAGCAAACTGGGCAGGTGTCTGGGTCGAAAGCGATGCCAGCCAAAGTGCCTCTGCCGGCTCTGTGCGCATTACTGGCGGCCAGTTGCGCCTCGCCGGCACTGCAGGCACCTCCACAAGCAATATCTACCGCCAGGTAAATTTAAGCAGTGCTACCTCCGCAACATTGACCTTTGATTACGACACAGCAAGCCTTGATGCTTCGGATCATACTTATTTTGAAATCGCCGCTTCTCCAAGCGGGCCCTGGACAATTGTGCATGACTTTTCGAATGACGACAACGGTCCTATAACCTATACAATTCCGAACAGCCTATGGACCAGCACCACTACAATCCGTTTTCGTACAACGGGCTATAATACAATTAATGAGTATTTGTATATTGATAATGTCGACATCAGATACACGCATACGGTTAATTCTTCCGTAACCAGTCCGGCAGGCACTCCGCCTAATTTCGTCTCCTCCTCTGACGGTTATTCTCTCACACCCGGTCAACAAATGACTCTGACGTACAACGTCACCGTCGATAACCCGCTTGCCACCGGGATAGATGAGATAACAAATACAGCCTATGTAAACAGCAGCGAAATTATTTTACCTTTAAGCGCAAGCGTTACAAATCTTGTTGTGAACCCGTCTTCCCAAAGCGCCACAGTGGGGGACCGGGTCTGGTTCGATATCGATGGTGATGGTGTTCTGGATGTCGGCGAACCTGGGTTGGTCAATGTGGAAGTGACCCTGAAAGACCAGTTCGGGACCCCGGTCATGACGACAACGACCAATGCAACAGGTCATTACCAGTTTATTAATGTGAGACCCGGCAATGGCTATTATGTGGAAGCCTCTCCAGCCACGCTGCCGGCAGGCCTTCTGCAAACCGCTCCTGCAGGCCGCAGCGACAACCGCACAAATGCCTTCAATCTGACCAATGGTCTTTCTTATATGACTGCTGACCTTGGATACAAGTCTGCACCGGGATATGCCGCTATAGGCACTATCGTCTGGAGCGATGCAAACAGCAGCGGCACCCGTGACGCGGGGGAACCCGGGATTGCCGGGGTGACCGTACAGCTCTTTCAGGACGATGGTGACGGTATATTCGAACCAACTACAGAAGACACACTATGGAGCACTACCACTACAGCGGCAGCTGGCAATTACCTCTTCACCGGCGTTCCGGCCAACGGTACTGAAGACTATTTCGTATATGTTGACGGATCACAGGCGACCCTTGCAGGGTATACGCGGACTTCGCCGCCTACCAACCCGCTCTATGTCAATAATCTCGTCGCAGGCAACGTGATCCAGTATGCAAACTTCGGGTATAACAGCGGAGCAACTTTCTCCATTACAGACGGGGTGTGGTTTGATGCAGACGGCGATGGTTTTCTGGACGCCGGCGAAACAGGGATTTCCCTGGTAACGGTCGACCTGCTGGACGCAAGTCTTTATAGTATTGCAAACACATTGACCGATTCCAATGGATACTTCACCTTCTCCGGAGTCATAGGCGGCGCAGCTGACTATACCATCAGAATCACTGACACGAACAGTAAACTGGCGAACTATTTCGGCACGACTGCCGCTGCAATATCCGGCACGAAACAAATCCCGAACCTTACCGGCAACGTAGACAATACCTCTGTGCCTAACTTTGGATACAATCTCAAGAACTCGATCGGCGATACGGTGTTCAACGATATTAACGGCAACGGCACACAGGATACGGGTGAACCGGGAATCACCGGAATTACCGGGAAGTTGTACAATGATGTAAACGGCAATGGAAGGATAGATATCCCGGGCGACGCTGTTATCGCAACCCTTACCACCGATGCCTACGGCCACTATCTCTTCTCAGGATTGAGCAACGGGTATTATATTGTAAGCATTGAGTCACCGCCGGCCGGGTATACATATACCGGAACTGACAGTGACAACAACCCTGCAAACGGGCAGCAACAGGCCGCACGTATCGTCAGTAACGGCAATGTTCTGAACATAGACTTTGGATATTATGCTGCTGCAAATCGCAGTGTGTCAGGAAGAATATGGAATGATATAAATAATGACGGTAGCGACAGCGGGGAATCCGGCATAGCCGGAGTGACTATTGCTCTGCAGCAAGGGAGTAGTGTCATTGCCACCACTTCCACTGCCTCCGATGGCACATACAGCTTCAGCGGTCTGCCGAGCGGCACTTACACAGTCGTGATCACAGATAACACTGCGGTTCTAAGCGGCTACATCGGCACCTTTGAATATACCGAGGGCACGGGAGGTTCTTTCAACGGTCAGGAAACAGTAGATCTGAACAGCGGCGACCAGACCGGAATCAATTTTGGCTATGTACTCCCTATAGTCCCGACTAAAGTAGTCCTCTCGTTTTTTGGCGCCTATGTTCATAACGGTCAGGTAGTAGTGGAATGGGAAACAGCGTCCGAACAGAATACATTGGGCTTTTACCTTTTAAGACTTGACCCACACACAGGGGACTACTGGAGCATCACCAGTGGACTCCTCCCGTGCATGATCACTGACCTGAGAGGCGGAATATATTCCCTCATCGACAGGGAAGCGCTTCCCGGCCAGACATACCGATATAAGCTTGTCGAGGTCGAAAGAGACGGCAACCAGATTATTTACGGTCCATTCAGCGTCTCAGCAGCAGAAAAAGATAATGCCGCCAACCTTTACAGCACCAATATGAGTTCGGTACAGACACTCGCCAAAGGAAGCCCGTCTCAGCCTTCTGATTACAGCCGAAGAGCGAAGCAACCGTCAGCAGTTCAGGAGACCCTCATGCAGGCAAGAAAGATGTTAGGGAAGTCCACCTTTGCTCTCAAGCAGAATAATTCCGCTCCAGTCAATGGAAGCAGGATCAAAATACCTATTAAAGAGGATAGCTTATATTATATGGATGCGAACGATATATTCGCTCTCACTGGCATTAATCCTGGAATGGTCAGGAACTCGATAGGTCAGGCACAGTTCGCGATGAGCAATCAAGGACACCCCGTTGCATACTTACCTGCCAACGGTTATGCGGGCATATATTTCTACGGCACTGGAATAGAAAGCGCATACACACGGGACAACGTCTACTGGATCGATAGTGGGAGAGGGACTAGAAAAGGAATAACCATGAGAAATGAGGGGTTGACTCCTCCCGGTTCCACAAATCCTAACAGGACCTTTATCGAAAATATGCATATCGAACAGGATCTTATCCCAAATATGGGTCAGACGGATAACCCTGCAGAAGACTACTGGAATTGGGATTTGATCTTTTTGAGCACATACTATTCCGATGGCCCGAAGAGTTTCACTTTTTCCGTAAACGGAAAAGCAGATACACAAACCTCAGCAATGCTGCAGGTGCATCTGGTCGGCGGCTCGGATACAGGCACAAACCCCGACCATCACGTTGTAGTCAGACTGAATGGTCAGCAGATTGGAGAGGGTTGGTGGGCAGGGCTGAACCCTTACACACTTACGGCCACCTTCAACCAGTCTTTGATCAATGAAGGGGAAAACACGATCGAAGTGCAGGGTTTGCGCGATGCCGGCATTGCCTGGAGCATGTTCCTTATCGACTCATTTGACCTTACCTACATGAGACGCTATGAGGCGGTGGACAATAAACTCTTCTTCAGGGGAGACGGCAATCAGATTGTCACCATCAGTGGATTCACCACCCAAACCCCGGATATTCTTCTTCTAAATGTTACAAATCCCGAGATGCCTCAATTAAACACCTCCGCAACGCTAAAAGGTTCTCCGGGAAACTACGAAATCAGTTTCACACCGGTTTCTCCAAATGCACGCTATCTGGCAATTGCAAGAAATGCAACCGTAAATATAGCGAATGCGCTGGGGGTTAATCCATCGAACCTGCAAACAAGAACTAACCTGGCAGACTATGTAATCATCGTCCCCTCAGCACTACAAGCTGCCGTTCAACCTCTTGCCGACTATAGAAAGTCACAGGGGTTGAGGACTATGGTGGTAAAACTCGATGATATCATGAACGAGTTTAATTTCGGCATCTCAAACCCTGAGGCAATCAGACAATTTCTGACCTATGCCTATAAAAACTGGGTAAGGCCACCTAAATATGTTCTGCTGGCAGGTGGAGGGACATGGGACTACAAGGATAACCTTGGCGAAGGCGGTAACCTTATTCCACCAGCCATGGTGCCTTCTTTATACGGTCTTTCTACCTCTGATAATTATCTGGCGGATGTCAATGGAGACCATGTGCCGGACATGGCAATCGGAAGGCTCCCGGTGCTTACCCCTCAGGAGCTGCAGATTCTCATCGGAAAGATAAAAACATTTGAGGCTACCGCCGGCAACCGGGTGATCATGGTCGCTGATGATCCTGACGACGGAGGAAACTTTCCCGTCGATAGTGAGATTATAGCGGCGCTGTTCCCTTCAACTTACGGGGTAGAAAAAGTGTACCTTGGCGAATATGCTTCGGTTGATGCCGCCAGGATGACACTTTTAAATAATTTAAACCGTGGATCAATGTTCTTCAATTACATAGGACATGCGGCCTACGACATATTTGCCGCCGAGGAGCTCTTTACATCCGACGATATGGCTTCTCTGACCAACGGAGCCAATCTGCCGATCGTAACAGCTATGACATGTCTTGCCGGTGATTTTGCAATCCCCGGCTATCCTACCATAAGCCAGGTAATGCTGCTGAAAGAAGGTGGAGGGGCCGCTGCGTTCTGGTCAGCCACAGGGTCCTCTGAGAATGTGGAAGCAAAGATACTGAACTGGGAATTTTATAACGCTGTTTTTAATAACGGGAAAAGGGTTCTCGGGGATGCAGTAATGCAGGCTTTTGCACAATACAGGATGAGCGGGTCTATGCCGTTTATGATGGACATTTACACTATCCTGGGTGATCCTGCACTCAGGATAAAATAGATGGTACAATAAATATAGGATGAAATCAGAATATATCGTCAATGGTAACATCTGGGACAAGGTCTTTATCCGGAACCAGAATGTTGTCTCCCGCAAAATCGCGGGGGAACTTTTCCTGGTTCCGGTCAAAGGAAAACTTGCCCATATGGAACAGATTTTTGCTCTCACCTCTGTTGCTGAATACATATGGGACAGGCTGGACGGACAAAGAAACCTGCATGACATTCGGGACGATGTCATTGGGCAGTTTAATGTCGGGCAGGAACAGGTTGACCCTGATATTCAGGAATTCGTTATGGAACTTATGGAGGCAGAACTGATTCATACGGAAAGCGCCTGAAAATGGACTGTACGGAACAGAAATGGCTCAGCACGAATGAATATCTGGAACAGTTCATTACAATGGCACGGGAACGTCGTATTCCGCTTGCAGGCAGCCTTGCGGTAACCCATAGATGCAACCTCAGATGTGTCCATTGTTATCTCGGCCCTCAGGCAGAAAGGCAGAAACATGGGGATCGGGAGATGAGCACCGGAATGATTTTGCACATCATTGATGAAATTACCGATGCCGGTTGTCTTTATCTTCTGATTACCGGAGGAGAACCCCTTCTGCGGGACGATTTTCCGGAGATTTATCGCTACGCTAAGGAAAAAGGCCTGCTGATCACCGTTTTTTCCAACGGCACATTGCTAACAGAAGAAATACTCGCGTTGTTTAGAGATCTTCCCCCTCATGAAGTAGAAATGACCCTTTATGGCGCTACGGCACCGACTTATGAAAAAATTACGGGCGTGCAGGGGTCATACGAAAAATGTCTGCACGGGATCAAACTTCTTGTAGATAATAAGATAAAGGTGAACCTCAAGACCATCCTTATGACCCTGAATAGTCATGAATTATTCGAGATGGAAAACGTTGCAAAGCGTTTTGGCGCCAGATTCCGTTTTGACGCTGCGATATCACCTTGTTTTGGGGGTGATAAAACGCCCCTGGAATTACGGGTACCTCCAGCAGAGGCCATAGAAATGGAATTTGCCGACAGGAAAAGAGTGCAGCGCTGGAGAGAATTTCTTGAAACCTCAAAGCAGCACGTCCTGGTTGACACACTGTATGGGTGCGGTGCAGGCGTGACCGGTTTTCATATCGACCCATTCGGCAATCTTCTGCCTTGTTTGATGATACTTGATGTTCAGTATAATCTTTTTGAAACTGGATTTCTGACGGGATGGAATGATATGATATTGAAAATAAGAGATAAAAAAGCAGGATCTGATTTCGCCTGCAGGGGCTGTGAGAAAATTAATCTATGCGGTTATTGTCCTGCTTTTTTCAGACTCGAAAATGGGGCAGAAGATGTGCGTTCCGAATACATATGCAAAATGGGCGATCTTCGTTATCAGCGTATAAAGGATAACCATTTGGAAGGAGACAAGTATGGCTCAGAAGAAAGAAAAAAAGTTCGAACTGCTTTATGAGAAACCAAGATTGAGAACGATCCCGCTTGTTGCCGAAGAGGTGCTTGCTGTCAATTGCAAAACAGCACCGGGAGCTTCGGGAAAACACACCGGCGGCAGATGCGGATTCGCACCTTGTTCCAATGCCGGGCAGTATGGCTCGTAACCGTCTGGTTCTAATTCAATAAGAGGAATTCGCTCAGGTAGTCCTTGTTACATATAGCAATAGCAGATATCAATTTCATCATCAAATCCAACGATATGCCTTTGCTTATTGATCCCCAAAACGCCTCATATACCCCTTTCATTCCTGCAAAGACCCTGGCTGGTAACGGGTCAACAACAATTGACATTATTCTTGAAACACAAGAATTCCCTTCTACCGGAGAAATGACGGAAATTTTAGAAGACTGCGGTTCCTGGTCTATGTTAAAAAAGGGCAATGAATACTATTTGGTTCTCAACCCTTCTCTCCCGGACGGACCCGAGTGCATAGTTCGTTTTAGCCCGGGGTTTGAAAAAGCAATTGTATATTGTGGGGAAATGCTCATTGTGGAAATAGCAGGAAGAAAATTGGTCAGAAATCCTTTTATCTATCCTTTGGACCAACTCCTTTTCATGTATTCACTTGCAGCAAGGGAAGGGGCTTTGATTCATTCATCAGGGGTTGATTTTCATGGCCGGGGCTATCTGTTATCCGGCAGGTCAGGGGCCGGCAAAAGCACCCTCTCAAAATTATTTGCGTCGGCCGGCCATGAGGTCCTGAGCGACGACAGGATCGCTGTCAGGAAAATTAAAGGCGAATTCAAGATGTTTGGAACACCATGGTCAGGCGATGCCGGAATAGCGAAGAATAAGGATCTCCTGCTTCACGGTATCTTTTTTATCCACCATGGAGAAAAAAATCTCATAAAAAAAATATCTCCGGTTGAGGCAGTGGAGAGACTTATCCCTGTTACGTCTATCCCCTGGTATGATGAAAACACACTGACAAAGACCCTCGCCTTCTTCGAAGAACTTGTTTCTGATTGCCCTGCATATGATCTGTTCTTCAGACCTGATATCGATGTACAGGACACATTTAAAGAATTCATCCCAAAATAAAAGGACTTACACCCTGTTGGACGAACTGTTTGAAAAAGAGAAACTGCTGCTTTTCAAAGAGATGCTGGATAAGGGGTTAACACTCTGCGTGAAAGTAACTGGCAGAAGCATGTCGCCTTTTCTTCAGGGGGGAGAAATTTTGACGATTAAGAAAGTTCTGCCGGGTTCTTTACGGAGAGGAGACCTGATTTTTTTCAGGACACCGGAAGGCTTCCCTGTTCTGCACCGGATTATCGAAAAAAAACGGGAAGTGGATAATACTTATATCTTCAGAACAAAGGGAGATGCTGTGTCCACGATGGATGAACCTGTCAGG
>JAGVOC010000072.1 GCA_020052975.1 Desulfobacterales bacterium
ATGTATATGACCAACTGATATTTTTGTTTTAACCAACATAATTTCTCTGTTTTTCGTCCTGATTTCTCAGCTATAATGGCTTATCACTGGATTTGGGTATTTATTGGTTCAAATTTTAGTACCCATGGGGACTAATGTTATTAATCGTGACCTTGCCCCTTTTATAAGCAGGGTGACAAAAACTTATAAATATCGTTTTTTATGCAACTTTCGAATATATCCTGACTTCTTTCTCAAGACGATCACCAAGCGTATCGGCAGTTACATCAAGGTCGTATTGAGACTGCAAGCCAATCCAGAACTCTGAGGACATTCCGAAAAATCTTGCAAGTCTAAGAGCTGTGTCAGCAGTAATTTTCCTCTTTTCAAGGACTATTTCGTTTATTCTCCGGGCAGGCACACCGATATTTAGAGCCAGTTTGTTTTGACTTAAACCCATAGGTTTGAGAAATTCTTCGAGGAGAACTTCTCCCGGATGTATCGGATGTAATTTTTTCTTTTTCATATATTCACTCCTTTAATGATAGTCTGTTATTTCGACATTATATGCATTATTATCCTGCCATACAAAACAGATTCTCCACTGGTCATTAATTCTGATGCTATATTGCCCTTTACGATTACCACCCAGTTTTTCAAGTCTGTTCGATGGTGGGATTCTCAAATCATGTATGTCCTGAGCATTATTAATCATCCTCAATTTTCTCAGGGCAATTTGTTGTATATCTCCCGGCAATTTTGCTGATCTTTCCCTGGAATATACTTTTTCGGTCTCTTTATCCCTGAATGATTTTATCACTGTTTTATATTATAACGATATACGTTAAACGTCAAGAGTTATATATAGGTATTACTTTCAAACATCAAATTTTGCTGCGAATGAAAGTAATATGTAAAATTTTGTAGCAGACTTAGGTTATAAACTTCATTCATCATAGTCAGCCCCGGATCAGTCTTGGGGACTAATTTTGTGATACTCAGTGATAGTCAGTGACAGTCAGTAGCAATTAACCCCCTGATATCCTTAAATTTTCCTTTTAAATCAACACGTGTTTCTCGCATGGCATTCAAGAGGTCGTCGGTTCGATCCCGATCAGCTCCACCATATAAATCAAGGGGTTACGTTTACTCGTATGGGGGACCTCTTGATTAATACACAAGATGTCGTACGGAAGGAAATCCTTTTAAAGCTGAGATTACAAGAAATATTGATAACATAGATAAGGCCGCAAAAATAAAGATAGACTGCCCACGAGAAGTACTCCCTATTACAAACGCGCATAACTACCGTGCACGAGCTGAACACTTCATTCCGAAATGATTGACCTGGCTTTGTGATGTGCATCTCGTAACAAACACTGCCGGATTTTCTCACGGTCATTTTTTCTCGGCTTTATTTGCGCAAGAGATACAAAGCAGAGTGGTGGGATCTACTCGCAGGCGTCCCTCGGCAATTTCCTCCTCGCACCGCAGGCAGTAACCGTACTCGCCCGACTTCATGCGATTTAACGCTGCCGTTATACGCTGCAGTTCCATTTCCGCCCGCCGGATGGTCGCCTGCGACATCGCCTGCTGCTGAAGTGCATCCATGCGCGATAAACGGCCCACCCTGGTCTGGTCCAGTTCTACAGGTTGTGCATCTTTCTGCCGCGCCTCACGACTTGCCGTGATAGCATCGCTACGCTCCAAAAGAAGTTTCTTGTAGTATTCCAGATCAATATCCTTGCGCATTCACTTACCTCTCTTGTCATTTAAGTTTTTTACTCGGAACAAGGCTCTCGTCTCACTATTGCAATATATCAATATAAATGTTCTCGTTGTTTTTTGACAATTCTTCGTGGGCTTCAAGCGAATCAGGATCATTCGTGATCAATCCGGCTCCCAGGGAATCGGAAAAATGCGATATAAATCTCGTCGAAGGCAGAGGCCTTCCCGCCAAAAAGCCTTTACAAAACAGGCTAACATAGGGTAATTTATACAATCATGATTATTTCTTTAAAACGGTTCGAATATCCCATCGAGTCTTTCTTTCTTCCGATTTAAAAAAACACAACGGTTTGTCTTAGGAAGTCCCTTCCGCTGCTTAACCTATGGCTGTGGGAAAGCCTTCCGGCAATCATCAAAAATACGATAAACGAGCAATGCTGTTTTTAGCCTGCTTGGAATAAGGAGAAAAGAGAAAATGGTTCACAAAGTAGCTATCGAGACACGCACCAATAAAATGAGTCTGGAAACCGGCATGATGGCCAGACAGGCAGACGGTTCAGTAGTTGCCCAATGCGGCGACACAATTGTCCTTGCTACCGCAGTAGCTTCAAAGGCACCCAGGAAAGGCATCGACTTTTTTCCGTTAACCATAGATTATCGGGAGAAGGCGTATGCCGCAGGAAGAATACCGGGAGGGTTCTTCAAAAGGGAGGGACAACCTGCGGGAAAAGAGATCCTGACCTCCAGACTTGTCGACAGGCCACTACGGCCGCTTTTCCCAAAGGGTTTCAACTGCGAAACCCAGGGGATCGTCAATGTGCTCTCCTTCGGCGATGAAAACATTGCCGACATCCTCGGGATCATATGCATGTCAGCGGCGCTCCACATCTCTGACATCCCTTTTGAAGGCCCTGTCGGCGCGGTAAGAATAGGGAGAATCGCAGGCACATTTGTTATTAATCCGGACCTCAGAGAGTTGCAAGAATGCGGTATGAATCTCGTCGTCGCCGGTACAACGGAGGCGGTGAGCATGGTCGAGGGCAGCGCCCAGGAGATGAGCGAGGCGGACCTCTTGGAGGCTGTTGACCTCGCCCATCAGGAGATAAGAAAGCTTTGTGCCCTCCAGAACGAACTCAGGGAGAAAGCCGGGAAGACCAAGAGAATTGTGGAAGAGCCGATTATTGACGAGGCGTTGAGCACGACCGTGAAGGAAATGTCCCTGAATGAGATAGAGAAAGCGATAATCATCCCCGACAAACTCCGGAGGCAGGCAGCGCTTGATGAAATACTGCGTTCAATTGTCGAAAAATTGAATACGGGAGAAGATGATATCTCCAGGGATATCGCGTCTGTTTTTCATGAGATAGAAAAGAAGCTTGTGAGGAATATGATCCTCAATGAAAAAATCAGGACTGACGGGAGGCCCCCCGATCGGATAAGGGATATCAGCGCTGAGGTGGGCATTCTGCCAAGGACTCATGGGTCTGCCCTGTTCGTCAGGGGCGAAACGCAGTGTCTAGTGGTTGTGACCCTCGGCACCTCCGTGGATGAGCAGAGAATCGATGCGCTGGAAGGTGAAACATTCAAGTCTTTCATGCTCCACTACAACTTTCCTCCTTTCAGCGTTGGAGAGGTAAAGTTCCTCCGAGCGCCGGGCAGAAGGGAGATAGGCCACGGTATTCTTGCCGAAAGGTCCTTGCAGGCATTAATGCCTTCGAAAGAGGAATTCCCCTATACGGTCAGGATCGTTTCGGATGTCCTTGAGTCGAACGGTTCCTCTTCTATGGCGACGGTCTGCGGAAGTACCTTGGCGCTGATGGATGCAGGAGTCCCGATCAAGGCCCCTGTGGCGGGCATCGCGATGGGACTGATAAAAGAAGGGGACCGCGTAGCGATACTTACGGATATTCTCGGTCTTGAAGACCATCTCGGTGATATGGATTTCAAGGTAACCGGGACCGCTGCGGGCATCTGCGCCTTCCAGATGGACACGAAGATAGCGGGGATATCCCGCGACATCATGGAGAGGGCGCTCGAACAGGCCAGACAGGGGAGACTCTTTATCCTCGACAGGATGAAAGAAACACTTGCTCAATCCCGTACCGAACTATCGGTCCACGCTCCCCGGATATATACAATGCAGATACATCGGGAAAAGATTCGCGACGTTATCGGCACAGGTGGTAAGGTTATACGGGGAATCACCGAACAGACAGGCGCAAAGATCGACATCGACGACAACGGACTGATTCATATCGCCTCTGCCGATGGCCCTTCGGCACAAAAAGCAATCGAGATTATCAAGAGTATTACTGCTGATGCCGAGCTGGACAAGGTCTATAAGGGCACGGTCAAAAAGATAATGGATTTCGGCGCATTTGTGGAAATCCTGCCGGGCAGGGAAGGGCTTCTGCATATTTCACAGATTGCGGAGGAAAGAATAGAAAAGGTTACCGACGTGCTGCAGGAGGGAGATGAAGTTGTCGTAAAGGTCATCGAGATCGACAAGATGGGCAAGATCAGGCTGAGCAGAAAAGAGGCCATGAGAGAAGACCGTTCCAATTAGGACATCTCGATGTGCAATTTAATTCTTTTGGGGAAAGAGTGACTGCCGTGAACTATTTGAGAGAAATAGAAAAGAGAAGAACTTTTGCCATAATCAGCCATCCTGATGCGGGGAAAACCACCCTCACTGAGAAGCTGCTGCTCTTTGGCGGGGCTATCCAGGTTGCGGGAGCGGTGAAATCCAATAAAATAAAAAGGAGCACCGCCTCCGATTTTATGGACATAGAAAGGCAGAGGGGCATTTCAGTGGCTACGTCTGTTATGGGATTTGATTATCAGGGCTTGCGCATCAATCTGCTGGATACCCCGGGGCACAAGGATTTTGCAGAAGACACCTACCGCACCCTTACCGCCGTGGACAGCGTCATTCTGGTGATAGACAGCGTCAAGGGCGTAGAAACACAAACCGAGAAGCTCATGGAAGTCTGCCGTATGCGGCAGACCCCTGTTATTGTTTTTATCAATAAGCTGGACAGGGAAGGAAGAAACCCCTTTGAGCTGCTTGACGAGCTTGAAGAGAAACTGAACATTACGGTGCGCCCCTTGAGTTGGCCTGTCAGCATGGGGGCATCGTTCAAGGGTGTCTATAACCTTTATGACACAAGTCTTTACCTCTTCAAGCCCGGTGAGGACAAACTGACCAATAACGGTCTTGAAATAGACGATTTGGGCGATCCTCTCATCGATAGACACCTCGGCGGACACGCATTACAGCTGCGTAACGATATCGATTTAATAGAAGGAGTTTATGCGCCTTTTGAGCGGAGGCAGTATCTCGTAACGATAGCGCCGACACCGGGCCCCCGGCCTGCCGATTCCAGAACGGTTGCCCCTCACGAAAAAGACTTTAGCGGATTCGTATTCAAGATACACGCAAACCTTGATCCGAGGCACAGGGACAGGATAGCCTTTTTAAGAGTATGTTCCGGCAAATTCGACCGGGACAAATTTTATCGCCACGTGAGATTAGGGAAAGATCTCAGGTTCAGAAGCCCTGCAAGTTTTATGGCGCGGGAGAAAACACTCATCGAAGATGCCTTCCCGGGAGATGTCATCGGGCTCTATGATACGGGCAATTTTAAGATCGGCGATACGCTGACAGAAGGCGAAACGATACTGTTTCAGGGTATTCCGAACTTCTCTCCGGAGTTTTTCAGAGAGGTTGTCAATGCCGATCCAATGAAGTCAAAGCAACTGGCCAAGGGAATTCAGCAGCTTACCGATGAGGGAGTCGCTCAACTCTTCACACAAAACCAGGGAAACAGAAAGATCATCGGTACGGTCGGCGAACTGCAATTTGATGTTATTCAGTACCGCCTCCTCCACGAATACGGCGCTTCGTGCAGTTTCAGGGCGCTTAACTTTTTTAAAGCCTGCTGGATCACTTCGGAAAACGGGCGAAAGATGGAGGCATTCTGCAGGAACAACACCAGACACCTTGCAGTTGATAAAGATGGCAATCTCGTTTACTTTGCCGAATCCAAATGGAGATTAGAGAGTGAAATGGAGGATAATCCGGAGATAAGTTTTCATTTTACTTCCGAGTTTAAACGCTCGGCGGAAAGCCACAATAGATACAGTGTGACGTTCTAAAATGAGCACTGCAGATACCGTCTGTCCGCTGTGCAACAATTCTGATGTGCTGTTCTATCATCGTGACAAGATGCGGAGTTATCTCCAGTGCAGCAGATGCCGCCTTGTATTTGTACCACCTAATGAAAGGCTGAGCAGGGCTGAAGAAAAGGCCCGCTATGACCTGCACAGAAATGACCCATACGATTCCGGCTACAGGAGTTTTCTGTCAATTTTGGCAGAACCTCTGCTGGAGAGGGTTCCTGCTGGTTCAGAGGGACTGGATTTCGGCTGCGGTCCAGGCCCCGCCCTGCCGGTGATGCTGCATGAGCAAGGCCTTTCCATGACGGTTTATGATCCTTTCTATGCCCCGGATGAGTCTGTGTGGTTGCGCACTTATGACTTTATTACTGCCACCGAGGTTTTGGAGCATCTGTACCGACCGGCCGAGGAATTGGAAAGGCTTTTTGGGGTATTGAGACCCGGCGGCTGGCTTAGTATTATGACTAAGCTGCTGCCTGACCATGAGTCGTTTCACAATTGGAACTATATAAGTGATTCTACTCATGTATGTTTTTTTTGCCTTGCAACATTTGAGTTTATCGCTGTCCACTGGGATGCCTCTCTCGAATTACCCGGCGGTGACGTCATTCTGTTTCAGAAAAGGGCATGCTCGGCGTGACAGATTTAAAAGAGTTTATTTGCTTCAAAGAGGAACAAACATTCTTAGATGCCATGTTTCCTACAGCAATTGTGATCTTCCCCCATGACGTTATTCCGTTTGCTTGTGGCTGCAATCCGCAAACCTTCACAGAATTACGGCAAGTTTTGTACAGAAGAAAGTGAGGCTGACCTGGCCTTACTCATATTTTTTCTGGGACGAGCAGAGGGTAGGCTGGTTGCCCCGTAAACGTTTATTGTGATATACTGTGATATATAGAATCACAGGAGGTTACAAATGTCAACGGTACAACGCAGTTTCCGTATCAAAGAGCCAATACTACAGGAAATCGATAAAATCCGTAAAAACAGACCTGCCAATGCACTCGCAAATGAATTGCTTGAAGAGGCTCTGAAAATGCGTCGCTGTCCCGGCATTATTTTCTCAGAGGGAGTTTCCGGCAGGCGCGCCCGTATTGCCGGAACCGGTGTCGAGGTCTGGGAGGTCATCTATGAATATCAGATTCTCGGCGAGAATATCAAGTCACTGAAAAAGGCTCTATCTCATCTCACGGAAAGACAACTCGTCGCAGCGCTCAGCTACTACCGGTATTATCCCGAAGAAATAAACGAGCTTATCCAGGACAACGAGGCCATCACACCTGAGGTTGTCAAGGGCCGGTTCTCTTTGACAAAAGAGAAGAACTGGTGAAGTTTCTTGTCGACGAGGACTTAAGTGAAGAAATTGCTTCAATCCTAAGGGCAGCCGGTGCCGACGCCGTCCATATCAGAGAACTTGGCCTCTCCGGAGCGGAAGATCAGGAGGTTCTCGACGAGGCCGCGCGTCAGGAACGCTGCGTTGTTACGCGCAATCGAAACGATTTTCTGATGCTCACTGAGTTTTATTTTCATGAAGGCCGTTCTCACCACGGTGTCCTCATAGTGCCCCGATCCTACCTAGGCAATCAGCCCTCAAAAATCGCAAAGGCCATTTTATCTCTATCTCAGAATTATCCCCATGCTTTTCAACCTTATGCGTTCCTCTTCCTTTAAATAACAATTTGTTAATCAGCATGACCTTATTAACACGCGCTATTATGACAGACCGTACCATCAAATAAAGTCGGGGCTAAAATGGTATATTGTAACCCGATAGCGTTTAAGGAAATAATTTCCGAAATATTTCAATTGATACGAACGTGACAAAAACGTGATAGAACAGATATAAAACGGTATAAACATATCGAACTATAAGCAAATAAAAAACTGGGCCAAGCCATTGTTTGGTAAAGATAATTCAGTATTTTCAAGCACTTGTAAAATCCCTTTTTTACGAATGGCATTCAAGAGGTCGTCGGTTCGATCCCGATCAGCTCCACCATATAAAAACAACTACTTACATATCATCCCAATCCTCTATTCCCTGCCTGAATGTATAGTTTTTGTATAGTTGATTTACCACTACTTTGACTTTAGTAAAGAATTGCCTGTTTTGGTTAAACTTCCCTTAACCACGTCATCCTCATGAATGTATCCATTATCAAGAAAATAGACTCCTGGGCGGATTTTCTTCTCAAAATCAAAGTCCTCGCTTTATGTCTTGACGACAGAATACCATGCCGGGCCGCTCAAACTGTCTATGGAGCAGTTGACAGAATTCATTGGTATTCTTGAAAAGCACAAGGACGAAATGGAAAAAGATATTGTAAAGGATTTAGAAAACTATCTTGCCACCCTTATAGAAAAAGAAGAGTACAAAGAGATATTTAAAGGCGCTACAATAAAACTCATTGTGCCTAATAAGTAATACTACCTCAGAGAGATGAAAGCAGAATCAGTTAAGATTAAACAATTTCAATGAGTTTCAGCTTTCTTTGCAGGACATTAATAAGCGAAGCATTATTATACGTATACAGATCGTTAATGGAAATATTGTAGGATGGGGGGGTCTCGATCTGACTCGACCGCTGAACCCCTCGATTTCTACTTTAAAGCAGCGTTACCACTTATGTCACTGTCCAGTTTTTCCCGGCCAGCCCTGAACACACACGGGCCAAGGTGTACCCTTGTTGTAGTATTTTCTGAATTCTGATATACTGAATTCAGAATATTAAAACTTGGAGGTACAATATGGAAGGAGCTAAAGCGGCAGTTGCAGAGATAAAGGCCCGTGGGCAGCTCACGATCCCAAAGAAGATACGAGAAACAAGCCACATCGAAGAAGGCAATGTTGTATCTATCTTGCCGGTAGGTGATTCTCTGATAATTACCCCAAAGCGACTGGAGCTTGACGAGGCACGAAGGCAGCTGAAGAAGCTGCTCAAGGCATCAAGCCTCACAATAGAAGAACTCATCGAGGGGCTCAAAGAGGAAAGGGGCGACCTGTTTAAAGAAACCTATGGCGCAAAGAAAAAAATGTAAGGTATTTCTCGATTCCAATGTGCTCCTGTCCGGGCTGTTCTCGGACAAGGGAGCTCCGCGAATTATCCTTGATCTCCTGACGCTTAACTTGCCAATACTTGCAGGAGCAACCGGACGTTATAACCTTATAGAGGTTGAGCGTAACCTGAAGAAGAAAATGCCTGAGGCTATGCCGCTCTATCAAAAGTATTTGCCCAGGCTTCGCCTTGAAATCGTTGAGATTCCCTCGCGAGCAACAGTCATAAGCATGGCAGGGGCCATTGCTGAGAAAGATATCCCGGTCCTCGCTTCGGCAATTGCATGCGGCGCAGAGTATCTTATTACCGGTGACAATAAGGACTTTGCCAGGTTAAGAAAAGTGAAAAAGTATAACCTTAAGATAGTCAGCCCGTCAGAGTTTATTGAAACAGTGTTTCCGGAGATAATAAAGGAGGCCCAAGATAATGAGGTACATAAGTGATTAATCTTCTCTCACCACGGTGTCCTCATAGTACCCCGATCCTACCCAGGTAATCAGCCCTCAAAAATCGCACAGGCCATTTTATCTCTATCTCAGAATCATCGCCATGCTTTTCAACCTTATGCGTTCCTTTTTCCTCTAAATCAACAATTTGTTAATCATAGGACTTTATTAACATGCGCTTTTATGTGCCTTACAATCAGATAAAGTTAGGGCTAAAATCTTATATTGGCACCGATAGAGTTTAAGAAAATAATTTCCGAAATTCAATTGATACGAACGTGACAAAAACGTGAAAGAATTTAGGATCTTGCAAATCGCCTTAATTTCTAATAATATATTCTTCAAACGAGGGGGAAATTATGAAAAAGATATTTGTACTTTTCATTGTGCTCAGTCTGTCGTCCATAGTCACATCGTGTGTTGCATCAAGCCAAGAGCCTCTTTATCAGGAAAGGCATACTTATCAGAAGCAAAACATTTTTTATGAAAGGATCGAAAACCAACAGAGGCGCATTAACCAGGGTATAAAATCCGGCGAGCTTACCCGGAAGGAGGCGGGGATGCTGCAGGATAATTTAAACTGGATAAGGGACAAATATGCCCGGATGACAGCTGACGGCATACTGACTCAGAATGAA
>JAGVOC010000424.1 GCA_020052975.1 Desulfobacterales bacterium
ACAACCTGCGTTCTCTTTGGCGATGGCGCCGGCGCTGCAGTAGTTGTGCCGTCTCATGACGACCGGGGTGTTCTCTCGGTCCATATTCACTCCGACGGAACAATGTGGGACCTCATTACCGTCCCCGGCGGCGGTTCACGCAATCCGGTATCATCCGGTTCGATCAATCAGAGGCTTCATTACATCAAGATGAAAGGGAATGAAACGTTTAAAGTCGCGGTAAGGACTCTTGAGGATATTGCGGTAAAAACCCTTGCACAGAATGGTCTCGTCGCTTCAGACCTTGCTCTTCTCGTGCCGCACCAGGCGAACCAGAGAATCATTCAGGCGACAGCGGAACGGCTGAAATTGCCGAAAGAAAAAGTTGTCATGAATCTTGACAAGTATGGGAATACCTCTGCTGCTTCCATTCCGATAGCACTCGACGAGGCGGTCCAGACAGGAAGAATACAGGAGGGAGACTACATCCTTCTTGAAGCATTCGGGGGAGGACTTACCTGGGCTTCCGCCCTAATAAAGTGGTGATTTTCTGGTCCCTGTATCAAGAAGACGCCTTACCGCAGCAAGCAATTCCATACTCTGGAACGGTTTTTTGATAAATGCGTCAACCATTTTGTCTTTGCTTACTGAAGTATCACTGTAACCCGAGATACCGATAACCTTGATCCCCGGTTTTATCTGCTTGAGGTTCTTTATCAGTTCTTGACCCTCCATGAGCGGCATCATGATGTCGGTAATAACAAGCTGAATAGTTTCGAAATTGGTTTTAAACATATCAATTGCGTTCAGGGAATTGCTCACGGGCATAATCTGGTATCCATGGTTTTCCAGTATCTCTTTGACAAAATTGAGCACGTCCACATCGTCGTCAACAACCATAATGTTCTCATAGCCCTGAATTGAGACGACTCCAGGCTTTTCGATACCCCTGAAAACATTTTCGGATGCAGGGAAATATATCGAAAAGATTGACCCCTTTCCTGGTTCACTCTCCACTGATATATATCCTTTGTGGTCCTTGACGATTCCGTACACCGTAGCAAGGCCAAGCCCTGTCCCCTTGCCCTTCTCTTTTGTGGTAAAGAAAGGATCGAAAATCTTACTCATAAGCTGTTTCGAAATCCCGCTGCCGGTATCGGATACTACTAACACTATATACTTGCCCGGAATGATGTATGCAGGAGCCTCATATCGGTCTTTTCCGACATCCGTCGCCTCGGTTCGTATGGTGATAAGACCACCGTCAGGCATGGCATCACGTGCATTCACCATGAGGTTCATAAGAATCTGTTCGATCTGGTTGGGGTCACCCTCGATGTTCTGAAGCGGACTGGTCAATTTCATCTTTATCCCTATCCGTTTGTCCAGCACGCCTTCGAAAAGCCGCACCGAGTCATTGATGACGTCATGGAGATTCAGCGGGACGATTTCGTGGGCCTCCCTCCTCGCGAAACTAAGGAGCTTCGAGACCATCACCCCCGCCTTCCGGGCTGAACTTTCGATGTTCCGCACCTTCAGTTTTGAGGTCTCGTCCAGTTCACTGAATTCAAGGAGCAATTCCGAATACCCGAGGATGGTCGTCAGAATATTATTGAAGTTGTGGGCGATGCCGCCTGCGAGCGCACCGACAGACTCCATCTTCTGCGAATGCATGAGCTGTTCCTGTATCCTTTTCTTTTCCGTAATATCGCGGTAGAACGACTGGATGAAAATTTCCCCCCCTATCTCTATCGCCTTTGAACTGACTTCAAGATCTACTTTTTCGCCTTCTCTCCTGTAATGTTCGGTCTCATAGATTATGGAGTCACCGTGCAGAATCCGCTCTCTCCGTTCGTCAATCTGTGTCTTATCGCCTCTTGCCTCAAGCAATTCTATGCTTACTCCTATCAGCGAATCCCGTTCAAACCCATGGATCTCACAGGCCTTTTTATTCACGTTCATGATCGTCCCGTTTCTGTCCTGCACGATAACCCCGTCGGTCGCATTATCGAAGATGGACTTGTGCCATTTTTCTGAGATGGCGAGTTCTTTCGTGCGCTCCTGAACGAGGTCTTCGAGCTGGGTGGAGTATTTTTCAAGCTGCGCTTTCTGTTGATCAAGGTCATACTGGAGTCCAACCTCGCTGACCAATCGTTGATAGTAAAGATGTCTTAATAATATTAGTGAGAATATTACTGAAAGTATAAATATATTTGCATTTATAAAGTAAGATACATTTGTTATTTCATCATAAATGAATATGGGTATTAGGTAGATTAGATACATTATTATTGATGAGAGAACGCTTATCCTTACCGTTAGAGGAATAAGTCCTATAGCATAAACCACAGATAATATTATACCTGCAAAATAGGGTGACTCATGTCCTCCTAATTTTGACATCATTAATGCCACCATAGTACAAACAACTATTGCAGCCGATATACTCATAATATTTTGCAGATTTCTATTAACCTTTCTCCTATTAATTAAGTAAATTACAAAAATTGCAGATGCAGCTGAAATTCTATATATAAGGAATGTTTCAAAATAAGCAGGTGTGGCAAAATAATCAAGGATAATTAGAGCGATAATAACTAAAGAACCTATTTTGGTCGCAATATTTGACCAATAATATAAAAGACTGTCTAAGTTCGATTCTATGTATTCTTCTCTAGACATACATATTTAGATGGTACCAGCTTTTCTAAATAATACAAACAAAATTATCAATACTCCTTCACTGTAATTTTTTATGAAGAAATAGAACTGATATTTTCTTTTCTCATTATACGTTTTGCTGTATCGTATCCTGAATAACATGTCCCGGGCATTCCAAAAGCAATACTTGTCCAGTGACCTGTCAAATATAACCCATTTATAAAAGTTGTTTTGCTGAAAATAGGGTCAAAGGTTTGTGAAGGCATCTTAGCCCAACCGAACGCAGCACCTTTGAAATTAAGGGTATACCTATACAAAGTATGAGGAGTTGCGGCATCAAAATATACAATATGCTTCTTAATATCAGGGATATATTTTTCAATTCTATTTAAAAATTCTTCAGACAGTTCTTTTTTGTTTCGTTTCCAAAATGCTTTTGTTTTAAAGGGTGCACCGATAAATGCTAATATTGACCGTTCATCAGGGGAGACCCTAAGCATAAACATTTCAGCTTTACGAAAATTACATTTTAGTACTTGGTTATAAATATCATCTAAATCATAATAAGGCAGAAACCAGTGATTAGTCCCAGGCTCAGGAAGTCCTTTGAAAGGTTTGTTAATACCTATATAAAGAATAAAGGTTGATATCGAAGGAATCATGGTTCTCAAATTACTAATAATTTGGTTACCAGTTACTTTTAATCCTAAAAGATTTTTAAAAGTTTGAGTCATGTCACAAGCAGATATGACATATTTTGAATTAAGTAATTCATTATTATCTAATTTCACGCCAAAAACGGTGTTATTTTTAATAAGAATTCTTTTTATAAGTCGTTTATATAAAATTACACCTTTGTTGCGCCTTATAATGTAATCTAAGGCATTTGGTAAATTTTGAATCCCTCCTTCTGGGTAATAACCACCGTCAAGAATAAATTCACTAAAAATCTTTGAACCACTAAAAGCATGCATTAAAGATGGAGGTAATCCTCCATTACCAAATACAGGAAAAGAAAACGAATTAATGAGTCTTTCGTCTTTAAAAAAAGAACGTAATAAAGAACCAAATGTCTTATCTCTTAATTTTATAAATTGAGTTTGGTTTGAGGAAGTGAGGAAATCAAAAAAATTATTAATATTTTCCTTTTGTTCGGGGAACATATTGAATAAATTTGCTTTTGTGTCTTTTATATCATTCCAGAATGTAATTTTAAAATCCGGTGCAACAATAATATCAGAAGGATTAAATCTCACAATTTTAATTATTTCATCTATTCCTATTTCTGTTAATATTTTTCGAACTTGGCCATTTTCTCTATATCCTCCAAATGAATGCGCTGCTGCATCAAACATGAAACCTTTTCTTTTGAAGGAAGTAAAATACCCACCTGGCTTATCATGTTGTTCTACGATGAGCACCTTCATGCCTGCTTTTGCGAGATAACATCCGCACACAAGGCCGCTTATCCCGGCACCTATAATAATGGCATCGTATGTATTGTGAGACCTTACCATTTAAGAGTTTTTCTCGTTTAATAATGACGTTACAAGTTCTACAGCCTGCTTAAGTGTGGTAATGTTCGGAACATCTTCATCCCTTATGGATATCTTGAATTTCTTCTCTATTGCTACCGTAATCTCAATAGCCTTAATAGAATCTATCTCAAGCTCAGTCGCTAAATTCTTATCAGGGGTTATCTCTTCGGGATCAAACCCTGAAACATCTGAGATGATTGATATTATTTCCTTTTCTATGTTTTCAGACATAAGTACTTTTCCTCTCTTTTCCAAGTATTATATATATTTTTTCACCACTAATGACGCATTATTCCCTCCAAAGGCATAGGAATTATTCAGAGCGATATTCACGATATGTTTCCTTGCCTTGTTGGGCACACAATCTATATCACACTCCGGGTCAGGTGTATCGTAGTTAATCGTCGGGGGAATGATATCATGCTTCACGACCAGCGCACAGGTTACCCCTTCGATGGCTGATGCCGCTCCCATTGTATGGCCGATCATTGATTTGATGGAACTTACAGGGATTTGTGCGCTTAGTTCCCCGAAAACCTGTTTAATGGCTGCACATTCCGTCCTGTCGTTCGCCTGAGTTCCTGTTCCGTGGGCGCTGATATAATCTACATCTTCTTTTTGGATACCGGCTTCTTTCATTGCCTTAATCATACACATAGCAACCCCGTCAACAGACGGCTGCGTCATATGCTGCGCGTCACAGCTGAGGCCGTATCCTAATATTTCCGCATAAATATCAGCATTTCTCTGTAAGGCACTCTCAAGGGATTCCAGTATGAGCATCCCTGCACCTTCTGCCACCATCATGCCTTTCCTGTTCTTGTCAAAAGGCTGACATTTCTCGGGTGCGACTGCACTTAACTGGTTGAATCCTGTATATTCAATGCGGGAGAATGGATCTGATGCACCCGCGATAACAAGGTCTGCCCTGTTAAGCCTGATTAAATCATATCCATAGGAAATAGCATAATTTCCTGCTGCACAAGCTGTAGAAAACATAAAAAATGGACCGTTTATCCCATATTCTCGTGCTATATGAGACGGGGCCGCATATGTTGGAATCTGACGGATCAAACCTGCATCAATAGGTTCATTATTAACAAGTCTAGCATCAATATCTTCAATTGTCTGAGCATCACCCAGAGTTGTCCCTAAAGAAACTCCTACCCTGTGGTGAGCTAAATATTGAGAGTTGATGTTAGTGTCTTTCATTGCAAGGTTAGTCGCAGCCAACGCCATCTGCGTAGACCGGTTCATAGATTTCAATCTTACTTTTGGGATAAAATGCTCTGCTTCATAAATTTTTACCTCACCGCCATTATGAGTGAATTGATTAGTGGTGTCAAAAGATGATACACGACTGATTCCAGATTCACCTTTAAGCAGGCTATCCCAGAAATTTTTCCAGCCAATGCCAATTGAAGTTACAACACCCAACCCTGTTATAACAATTCGACGATCAATAGACATTAATCATTAAAGTAATAGCAATTAATTTTTCTGACATAAAAACCTTCCGTATTTCAAATAGTCATAGTGAGTATTAATCATTGTTGTGCAATAGTGCCGTGATTTTAAGAAATATTCTCCATATCCGATCTTTGTATAATAGTCCTTTGACATTTCCAATTCTCTCATTTTTGCACGCAGTCCCCTATCAACAATATCAGTTGTATCTTCACAATGAAGCATGGTGAAACCTGCATTCTCCAATAGAGACCGTGTTTCATCTATTGAAATCTGAAACCATACCTGTTCTGCATATGTTCCGGGGAAATTACCGCCTGCGTTATTGAGTTCGCCTTTTTCTCCTCTCAGCCAATCATGAAACCCCATAGTTCCGCCTTTTTTAAGAATCCTGAACAATCCACCTAATGCAGTTTTTTTGTCTATCCAATGACACATCGTTTCATTATGAAAAATCTTATCAAAATATTCTTCTGGATAATTTAAACCATGAACATCTTTAACTTCCCGCGTTATTAAGTGGTCTACCCCTTGAAGTAAATCACAATCAACCGCTTTTCTTATCTGGCTTGGGTTAATATCAAACCCTTCAATTTTGCAGTCGCAAACTTTGGCTATAAGCCTTGTTGGAGCTCCATTTCCGCATCCTGCGTCCAACATATAATCAGTCTTTTTAATGTTCATCATTCTGATCAATTTTATAACATCTGATTGCATATGATGGGACATACTTTCTATATCGAATACACTTCTATGTATGCTCTTAGGATCTATACCGAGAGCTTTATATAATCTTTGGAGTTCTTTTGCTGTATAAACAATGAATCCAATATTTTCAGAGTAACTCTTTATTATATTATCCTTTACTTTCTGATCATTCGACATCTTCATCTCCTTGTTTAACTTCTCACACTGAACACAAGCTCTGCTTCCGCAACTTTTGTCTCATCAACAGAAGCTTCCCCTGAAACATACGCGCCTGCCGGCAGAGATTTCACGTTTACCACTTTTATCCTCAGCTGGTCACCGGGCACAACAGGGTGGAGAAACCGCGCCTTGCAAGAACCGAAATAGTAGAGTGACTTTCTCTCCTCATCTGCTGTTTCCTTTCCAGAGGCGAAGAGTATAATCGCAGTCTGCGCCATTGCCTCGATGATAAGGGCGCCCGGCATGACCGGGGCGTCTGGAAAATGGCCGGGGAAAAATGGCTCATTGATTGAGACATTCTTTACCGCAACAGCCTCTTTTCCTGGTTCGACATGGAGCACTCTGTCAATCATGAGAAAAGGATATCTCTGCGGAATCAGTTTCTTGATTTCCCGGATGTCAAGTTCCATTCTCACCCTCCATATCTTTGAACCACTATTGCCGTATTATTGCCATAAGGGTCTGATGAAAGCACAAGTGCATTCCGTATCATTCTCTCTCTTGCTATGTTCGTCACATAGTCGAGATCGCATTCCGGGTCTTTCTCTTCGTAATTCACTGTTGGAGAGATAATTCCCCGGTGGAGACATCCCGCTGAGGCTGCAAGAGAGAGCGCTCCGGAAGCTGAAAAAGTTTCTCCTATCATGGATTTAATCGAACTTACGGGGATGTCATACGCATATTTCCCGAAGACATCTTTGATGGCTGATGTTTCCATTTTGTCAAGTCCTCTGGTGGAATTTGCGCAGGAAGCAATATAATCTATCTGCTCTGGCTCCAGGAACGCTTCCTTCAGAGCAAGATTGATCGCCTGTTGCAGCCCGATCCCCTTATGAGAAAAATCCATGTTTGCTTTTGTGTCGAAAGAGTTGCCGCAGCCGGCCACGGTAGCGTAAATATCGCTGCCTCTTTGACGGGCATGATTTTCTTCCTCAAGAATAAGAACCGCAGCGCCTTCCGAAAGTATTGTTCCATTTCTCCTCGCATCAAAGGGGCAACAGAGAGGTTCTGTACCGTCCATCCCTGACAGACAACCGAGCTTATAAAATCCAAGAAATGTTTCTTCACACAACTCCTCGACTCCTCCTGCAAGAACGACATCCGCCCTGCCAAGCCGGATAAAATCGGCTGCATATGAGACGGCATCGAGGCCGGCACAAAACCCAGTCGAAATCGTGGTATTGAATCCCTTGATCTTGAAGCGGATCGATACCTGACTGGCTGGTGAGTTAATTACCGTATTCGGGAAATGTGAAGGGTTGACATACCTTGGTCCTTCGACAAGGCCTTGCCTGTCGAACTCAGCGATGCTCCGGAGACTTCCAAAGGTAGTGCCGATTGAGACCCCGATC
>JAGVOC010000116.1 GCA_020052975.1 Desulfobacterales bacterium
ATATTTGTGGTCCCTGATGCGGACCAAAGGATATCCTGAGCACGCCACACTTTTTGCAAATCAGTATAAACTTCTGGTCGAAGATACCCCTTCAGACACTGGAAATGAACATCCTCTTAAATCATTGCAGGCTGATATCATGAAAAATCTCACTAACAATACTAATTGATCCGGAGAGGATATCGGTTTTCTGTCTCTATCTTCTGTGCGATACCTAGCAACAGTCTCAAAATAGTATTTTACATTTCACCCTCTCCCTAACCTCTTCTCAACGAATCGTAGACCCTAAAGGTGGAGGAATCAATTATTACCCTCTCCCCCCTTGGGTGAGAGGGTAAGGGTGAGGGCGATTATTTATGTATTTACTTACTGTGGCCTGGATTTGCGTATACAAAATGTGTAAACACAACTCTTACCCAAGACTTTCTCATACGGACTTCATCTACAAAGAGTGAAAATTGCTCTGTTTAGAAATATGTTGATTTCCGGCTACAACATAGATGGACAAGGTATTTCATCGTCTCTCTATAAGAAATTTCTGCAATTAGCTTTCCAACACCTCAATCTGTCGAGGTGTTTCTCCTGTTAAGAAGATCTTACACATTTCCTTATAAGCTATTTCAAGGTTTCTTACAAATCGTGGTGTGTCAAAAAGAGGTTCTACTGTGCGGTTTTCGACAATTCTCTTTTGAATCTCTTGTATATCAACAGGATTCTTGGCTAACCGCACTGCGAGTGCTTCGTATGCTTCAAGACTGTATGTTATCAAATCAGGCAATCCAATTGCGGACAAGATACTTGATGAAACACGAGAGGCAAAATGACTACCTTGAAGGGTTGTTACAGGAACACCAGCCCACAAGGCATCGCTTGTGGTAGTGTGTCCATTAACAATCCGGGTATCCAGAGCCAGATCTGCTAACTTTAGCCGTGATAGGTGTTCATTTTTTGGTAGCGATTTTGCAAAAATAAGCCTTTCAGATTTTACACCTCTCGCTTCAGCCTCTTGTCTTAGATTTTCTTCAGCGATTTTATTGTCGAATAACAACCACAAAACGCTTTCTGAAACCTGCAGGAGGATTTTCATCCAAACATCAAATATGATAGGATCAATCTTATATGGTTGATTAAATGAACAGAACACAAAAAAGCCTTCAGGCAGTCCAAAATCTGCCTTTTCCCAATCTTTGTTCGCTATAGGCTGGGTATGATCATTAACCTGATAGCAATGAGGCATATAGACGCATTTCTCACTGTAGTACGGACTATGATCTTCAGGCGTCACTATTTTGTCTGTGATAATATAATCAATAAAGTCTGCACCAGTAGTGCCTGGAAATCCTAGGTAAATGACCTGAATAGGCGCTGGATGAAGCGCACATATGGCTAACCTGTTTCCCTTTGTGTGTCCCTTTAGGTCAACTAGAATGTCGACCTGATCTTCGTATATGCACCTCGCTGCCGTATCATCACTTAAGCACGATATATCAACGAATTTGTCGCAATCCTGCTCTATTCGTGCCCTGTAGGAACTTCTATCATCCTTTCCGTAGGAGTAGCAGTAAATGCTAAATTCATCACGATTGTGTAATCCAAACAGGCCGCGCATGAGATGTGCCGTCGCTGTATTTCCAAAACGATCTGATAGGTAGCCAATAACAATTTTTGTTTTCCCCGTTTTTCTGTCATTAAATGAAAAGTGAATTTTCAAGTTAGACATAGCTCCTTTGATATCATGACTCCATGATTTTGCAATAGCAAAATTGATAGATGGGTTAGCATTTCTGGTAAAGCTCATAAAAGGTGTCTCAACAAATTTTGTTCCGGTATCCAGAGCCTTTCTTGACAAGCCATCGAGTCTCGCCGTTAAAACTTCTAATTCTTGCCAGTTGCAAGTTTGTTGTAACATAAAAGCAAGGTTATGATTTATTTGATCATGGTTTGGTATAAGCTGCAACACTTTTTGATAATATGTTGCGGCTTCATCAAACTGACCTTTTTCTTCGAATGCAGTTCCGAGCCCTATAAGTGCAATAAGGTTCTCAGGATTTAGTTCAATAGCTTTCATATGAAAGCTTATAGCTTCATCAATTTGCTCCTTTTCCTGTAAAGCAAATCCTATCCTTCCATATGCCGCGTCAAAACGGGGGTTAAGCTCCAAGGCTTTTTGATAGAAAGTTATAGCTTCATCAAATTGTTTTTTTTCTTGAAGTGACAAACCAATATTGAAAATAGCACTGATATCAGTCGGATTAGACTGTAGAGAATTTTGATAACAGGATATTGCTTCATCATATCTTTTTTTGTCTTGAAATATTATTCCCAAATTGTAATATGCATCAGCAAAGTTGGGGTTTAGTTTTAAGCTTTTTTGATAGTGAATAATAGCTTCATCCATCTGACCTTTTTCTTGCATGGAATGACCAAGAATGTAATGTGCTTGAGTATCATTTGGGTTTAAATTAATTAGTTTTTTCATATACTGCATTGAAGAATCGTAATTTTTGAGCTGATAAGATATGATTCCAAGTAAGTTAATAGCTGTAATATTATTTGCTTGAACTTTTACGATTTTCTTGCAGATATTTTCTGCTTCTTGCAAATTGTCTGCTTGATAATTTTTTACAGCTAATTGGAGTGCTTTATGAACATTCATTGGTTATCTTTTTGAAATAAATAATCATTCCAAAGATTAGTTTTTATTTTATTGATTATTATTTAAAATATGCAATATTTCTGAAATATATCCTCTGTTGAGTTTAGGAAGTAGTCGAGAAAAGCGTTTACAGTTGGTGTAAATACAAATCCTTACTTATACAATTTACTATTACCCAAATCCAGTGATAAGCCATTATAGCTGAGAAATCAGGACGAAAAACAGAGAAATTATGTTGGTTAAAACAAAAATATCAGTTGGTCATATACAT
>JAGVOC010000253.1 GCA_020052975.1 Desulfobacterales bacterium
AAAAGTGGGTCGACCTCGCCCTTGAATATTCAAAACTCGAAATAGACTTGGACAATAAGAATCAGCTAAAATGACAGAGAACTCAGTACTCTCAAGTTATATTGTTCTTGTGTCCAAAATGCATTGATACCACCAGATATATGGCCGGTGTAATGATCTTCATAAACCTCTCTAGCTGACGGGTTATCAATTTTTGTTAACTGTTGAATTCTCTGTATAGGTAATCCCGCTGCCCTACAAAGATTTAACATTCCCTTAGAGGTTTTTGCAGGAGCTCCAATAAATTGAGTGATATCAACCTCATCTGGAATTCTATCCATAATAGAACTGTGCAAAATAAAAACTGGAAGCTGTTTTAATAATAATGGTTTATTATCTTGGGATAATATAGAATTAATTTCATCTAGAGTTTTTTCTAATAATTTTGTTGAAGCTGCAACATCATTTTGTATGTCAGCGTCTTGATTAGGCACCCCTCTTATACCTGTGCAAAACGTTTTAACTAAATTATCAATTTGAGTGGCATCTAAAAAATTCGCCTGTATAAAACTTTGCACTAGCTGTTCATATTGTTCTTTACCTTTAGCAAATTCTGGTAATCTTTGCGAATGCACTTCCAACTTGTCTCTCAAGGCTTGAGCAGTAACCTTAAATTCCTCTATGTACGTTGTTATATCGGGAGGCGTAAACTCAATTTTTTGTTCCTTTTTATCATCTTTTATAAGCTGAAAATCATAATTATTCCCAAAATATTTTGTTACTTTTAAAAACAAAGAGCTTGTAATATCACCAATAATATTTTTTAACTTTTCCTTGTCTTCTGAATCTAGTTCTAACCATAACGTAATAATAGGAATCTCCTCAGGAGATTTTTCATCTAATTGTGGTCTTAAATGATTAGGCAAATCATTATGAAGATATTGATAATTAATATTAAAAGATTTTAAAGCTTTCAGAAAGTTTGATTTGCCTTGCTCATTTTTCCCAACCAGTATTGTTAGTTTGGGATCAATATTTACCTCTTCACTGTAAACTATAGACTTATAATTCTGTATCAGTACTTTTACAATTCTCATAATATTCCCCTCTTTTATCAATTTTTAAAATCATATAACAAAAAATGCACTTCAACTACAATTCAGAACAGTCATAGGTTCTAAAAAACTACATATTAAAATCTTAACGCCAGCATATATCAGTGTAGCAAAATTGCAGTAATTTTAAACAAAAAAAGCTTTTTTTATACTAAAAATATCACGGATCGGACTGAATATCCAGAGCGTCTGCCAGTGCTGTGAAGCAGTGCTGATACCGTGAAAAAAACGTGAAAAAACCATATCAAAATATATCGAAAAACACATAAATATATAGAATAAAAAAGAAGATGGGAGGGCAGTGAACAGCTTAATTTATAAGGGTTTTAGCGGTATTTTCAAGCACTTGTCTGATCCTGCCCAATCGCTCTCTCAATGCTAAATCGTTTATACCTGTTTTTTTGAAAGATTATTGAAAGATTTTTTTGGCCTTGAGCGTAGCCAGAAACGGAAATGCTTAAAAGAAAATAATCCTGTTATTTTTGGTTATGACCGGTTCTTCCTGCTCTTCCAGGATATCCCTGGTCAGGAGTTCCAGTATATATTCTCTCAATACTTCAGAATCTTCTCCGAAAACGTCCTGAAATTCAACTGCCATGCCCGGTGCGACCTTGAAGAGATCGCCTGTGATACTTTTCGTATAGATAACCGTGCCTTTGAGTTTGAGTGTTTTGTCATCCTTTAGAGGCAGATGAATGACAACCTCGGTGCCCACAGGGAATGTTGTTGCTTTTCTGAGATATATCCCTCCCTCTGAGAGGGCTATGGCCTGATATTCTTTTGTTTCACCATGGACGGTCACCTCGACCCGTTTTCCAAGGGTCGCCCGGAGCAGCTTTCTCTGTTTCCCTCCCTCATAGGTAATACATCTGTTCATTGCCTCATTCAGGTCGGTCACCTTGACAGGTTTCGTAAGATGCCCTGAGCACTTTAATTTACTGGCTGTCTTTCGCGCTTCGGCCTCGGATGCGGTTGTGAGCATAATAACCGGGATGTGCGCCGTCTGTTCTTTTTCTTTGATCCGTTTCAGGGTTACAGTTCCGTCGGGCATTTCCATATCCAGCAAGATCACATCCGGCACAAATAATTTGATGAGCTTGAGCGCTTCCCTTCCGGCAACCGCGGGCATGATCCTCTCATAGCCCATCCTTCTCAGCATCATGGAGAGGTAGGTCAGAAAAATCTCGCTGTCATCAACAACAAGGATGCTCTTCCGCCTCTCAGCCACTCACAAATATTCCTTTCTTCGAAATCCGGGGATATCTCTCTGAAATAAATTTACCCGTGCCGCAGGATTGAAAGATCCCGGACAGGTTCAGATTTTTGCCAATGCCTGCTTCAGATCCGCGATCAGATCGTCTATATCCTCAAGTCCCAGCGCGATGCGGACGAGGTTGTCAACCATACCGATCGAACGGCGGTATTCCTCCGGGTAATCAAAGAATGACATCGTCGCCATATGGGTCACCAGGCTCTCGGTTCCGCCGAGGCTTGGTGTGATAAGGAACAGTTCCAGCGCATCGATGAACTTCCGCGTCTCTTTCTCACCGCCCTTGACCAGAAAGGTGATAACACTGCCAAAACCCCGCATCTGCTGGACCGCTATCCTGTGGTCGGGGTGCGATTCAAGTCCCGGATACCACACCTTTTCTATTTTCGGATGCGCCTCAAGCATCTGGGCGATCTTTAAACCGGCCCGGTTGTGGTGGTCCATTCTCAGGGCAAAAGTCTTCAATCCCCGTTCGAGCAGGAAACAGGTAAACGGTCCCGGCATAGCCCCTATCATCCGCTGGGTGCGGCTGAGC
>JAGVOC010000425.1 GCA_020052975.1 Desulfobacterales bacterium
CGATAATTTTAACCACAGGAATACATTGAGTATTTCGAGGATTGAAATTTGAGCCTGACGCAGTAATCGGGCAAAAGAGGGTGTTATGCAAAGGTCTCGTTATAAGGCTGTTATGATTCGCTTATCCGCTTTAATAAATCCGCTCACCGCTCTCGGGAGGGGGACAACTTTCATAGTCCAGGAGATGGGACGTATCGCCATGTTCTTTCTCAAGAGCTTTGCGTTAATATTTTACCGCCCTTTTCAAATTAATAAAACAATGCAGCAAATTTATTTCATTGGGGCAAAATCAGTTTTTGTCATATGTCTCACAGGGGGGTTTACCGGGATGGTGCTCGGGCTTCAGGGCTACTATACACTCGTAAAATTCGGTTCAACCGGATTTTTAGGGGCTGCCGTTGCTCTTACCCTGATAAGAGAACTGGGTCCGGTACTAACGGCCATTATGGTGACGGGAAGAGCCGGTTCGGCTATGGCTGCTGAAGTAGGCATAATGAGGATTTCGGAAGAGATTGACGCTCTTGAGACAATGGATATCAATCCCATCCGTTTTCTTGTCAGTCCCAAACTGGCTGCCGCCTTAATCAGCATGCCTCTTCTTACCGCCCTTTTTGACGTGGTCGGTATTCTGGGAGGGTATCTTACCGGCTCCGTTCTGCTCGGAATAAGCCCGGGCGCGTACTTTACCCGTATTGAAACGAGTGTGGTCCTGGAGGATGTGACAGGAGGTTTTATAAAATCGGTGGTCTTTGCGGCTGTTATTGTAACGATATGCTGTTTCCAGGGCTATTTTACACACACAAGGGCCAGTGGTTTCGGCGCAAAAGGAGTCAGCATTTCAACGACTTCGGCTGTTGTTATTTCCTGTGTTCTGATTCTTGTAACAGATTATGTTTTAACATCATTCCTGCTGTAATAAATATATGATGGACTTGTAAGAAGTCCATCAACAGGCCGAGGGCGGTTGAGCCCCGGCCTGGGGTGAGGGTGGAACCGCTTGAATTTACTTCAAGCGGCGGGAGGGGGGAAGCCCTTTCCCGCCAAGTAAAAAGGCGTTTTTACTTTTTACGAAGGTGTTAATATATGAATGAGCCTCTAATTCAATTTAAGAATGTTTATAAGAGCTTTGGTGAAAACCATGTTCTAAATGGCACAGACCTCAGCATTTATAAAGGCGAAATAACAACGATAATAGGAAAAAGCGGGGGAGGGAAAAGCGTACTTCTCAAGCATATCATCGGACTCCTTGAACAGGATTCGGGTACAATTCTTTTTGAAGGTCGCCCTGTTTCGGACATGAATAAAGCCGAGAGAAAAGCCCTAAAAAGAAAATGCAGTTACATGTTTCAGGGAACAGCCCTTTTCGATTCTTTAACAATATATGAAAATATTGCCCTTCCGCTCAAGGAAACAACATCTTTATCCGATTCGGATATAAACAGCCGGGTCAAAGATAAAATGGAGCAGCTCGATCTGCATGAGATAGATGAAAAGTACCCTTCACAGCTTTCGGGCGGGATGAAAAAAAGAGTGGCCCTTGCAAGAGCGCTTATAACTGATCCGGAAATAGTCCTTTTCGATGAACCGACAACAGGTCTTGATCCTATCCGAAAGAAGGCTGTCCACAAGATGATATCGGATTATCAGCAAAAGTTCGGCTTTACAGGGGTTGTTATCAGCCATGACATACCTGATATTTTTAATATTTCGCAGCGGGTTGCCATGTTAAACGATGGCCGCGTACTTTTTGAAGGAAGCAAGGATGAATTGGCTATGGCCTCAGATCCTGCCATAAAAGAGTTTATACAGGGCATGGAAATCCGTCATGAGAAGATGGATTGTATTCCTTCGCTTGCTGAAAAAGGCAAACTGGCGGGAGCGCGCGCATATGCGCTGCCGGGGCAAACGGGGTTTTCTATTATACTCCTCCACCTGGACAATTTGAACGAGATAGCACTGAGTCAGGGACCGGGCGCCTCAAAAGCCGTATTAAACAGATTTGTATCAAAGGCACATGATTGTATAAGAGGCACCGACAGCTGTTTCTTTTACGGGCAGGATGGCATACTCATCCTTCTTCCCGGTCTAGACAGGGACAAAGCAGAAATAATGTGTGACAGGCTGATATCAATGATAAATATAAGTGATATTTTAAAGAAAGCGCCAATATCCAATTTTTATTTGTTTGCAAGCGTTTCATTTGCTGAGGCTGGTTCCGGCAACCGTCCTGAAGAAATTATTTCCGGTTCGAAGTTTAAGCAAAGCAAGAAATATAAACTCAGTTTCTTAAAATGAGTTGGAGGTAATGTGAAAAAAACATCAATAGAAACATCCGTTGGAATATTTGTACTGCTCGGGCTCATTTGTGTTGGTTACCTTACCATAAAGCTTGGGAAAATGGAGCTGGTCGGTGACAATAATTATCCGATTTATGCCAGATTCCAGTCTGTTTCAGGTCTGAAAAAAGGTTCCCATGTCGAGATTGCCGGGGTTAAGATAGGCACGATTGATTCAATTTCCCTTGACAAGGATAACAAGGCTATCGTCAAAATGAAAATAGAGAAGGGGCTTGTCCTGGCGGATGACGTTATTGCGTCGGTTAAGACTGCCGGAATAATCGGAGACAAATTTATAAAGATTTCCCCGGGCGGTTCTGATACTTTACTGAAGCCGGGGGAGATGATAACCGAGACGGAGTCTGCACTTGATCTTGAAGAGCTGGTAAGTAAGTTTGTTTTTGGCGGGGTTTAAAACCAACAAATTACGTCTGATAGGAGTGATCAGTGAAAAAAGCTGTAATTATTTTTATTCTGATAGCTTTTGCACCGGCTTTTCTTTATGCTGATTTGGGACCGATGGATACCCTCAGGATTCCCATTGATGAAGGAATGAGAATTTTAATAGATCCGAAATATAAGGATGTGTCTCTTAAAAAGGTTCAGCGTGAAAAGATTTGGGATATTGTTCGTAAATCTTTTGATTTTACTGAACTTGGCGGCCGAACCCTTGCCGCCAACTGGAAAAATTTTTCTCCTGACCAAAGAAAGGAATTTACCGAGGTCTTTTCCGAAATTCTTGGCAATTCCTATATGGACAAGATTCAGGGAGCATACAGGGACGAAAAGATAGTATACATTGGCCAGGAGATGGTTACCGATTCCAAGGCGATAGTAAAAACAAAAATAGTAAGAGAGAAAGGAGAAATCCCTGTCGACTACAGCATGAAACTTAAAGACAACAGTTGGAAGGTCTATGATGTGCAGGTTGAGGGTGTCAGCCTGGTTCAGAATTACCGGTCTCAGTTTAATGAAATTCTTGTAAAAGAGTCACCCGATGATCTGATAAAGCGTCTGCATAAAAAGCTTAATGAACAACGAAAAACGGATAAAAAATAAATTGCGATTATATGGTAATGACATATTTATGAACAGGTTTCCGGCCGCTATTATTTTCTATATAACGTTTATTGTCGTTATGACGGCTCCATCTGCATATAGCTCCCCGGATGTTCTTTTGTCAGGATATGGCTCAGAATCAATTATGGACACCGGGAAAGAGCCTTTGCCTGAGGTCTTGATTGCTGCCGGATCGGATTATTCAGATCAGGAGTATCTGGATAACGATCCTGATTTTTTGAAAGAAGAAGCCGGGAAAGAAATCATCAGGATTGCCGACCCTCTTTATTATTGGAACAAGGGCATGTTTCATTTCAATGACAAGCTCTATTTCTGGTTTCTCAAACCTGTTGCAACTGCATACCGTGCTGTAATCCCGAGGATGGTCAGGGCCGGCGTTCAGAATTTTTTTTATAACCTCGAAATGCCGGTCCGTTTTGTAAACTGTTTGCTGCAGGGTAAAATTGAGGCTGCCAGCCATGAATTTGCCCGTTTTGTCGTAAACAGCACTGAAGGCATTCTGGGTTTTGATGATCCTGCAAAAAATTATCCTGAACTAAAGAATGGTGATGAAGATCTGGGTCAGACCTTTGCGACATACGGCATAGGAAATGGCATTTATATTGTATGGCCTTTTCTTGGACCTTCTACTCTCAGGGATACTTTCGGTATGGCAGGTGACCGGTTTTTAAAACCTGTTTCATATATTGAGCCTGTTGAGGTGTCACTTGGGGTGACCGGGTACAGGGTTATAAATGAAACATCCTTTAAGATAGGCGATTACGAAACCTTTAAAAATGCGGCGTTGGAGCCTTATGAGGGTTTGCGGAATGCCTATGTCCAGAACCGGCAGAAGAAAGTCAAAGAATAAATTTAAAGCGAGATATTGCTCATCTGTTCAAGGGCCAGCATAAGTGCCTGTGTGCCAGATTTCCCGCCGCCATGAGCCAGAACCGACATGTATAATTGATTTGCAAGAGCAAGACCCGGAAGAACAAGTTGCATCCGTTTGGCCTCATCAAGGGCGATACCCATGTCCTTAATAAAATGCTCGACGAAAAAACCGGGATTGAAGTCTCTGTTTAAAATCCGTGGTGCCATATTATCAAGCGCCCAGCATGCCGCAGCACCTCCTGATATGCTTGACAGCATGGTCTTCATATCGAGTCCGGCCTTATATCCGTAAATGAGGCTTTCACATACGCCGACCATCGTGCCTGCTATGACGATCTGGTTGCACATTTTTGTGTGCTGCCCTGAACCCGCAGGTCCCTGATGTACTATTTTTTTCCCCATTACTTCCAGAAGCGGCTTTATTTTTTCAACAACCTCCGGGTTACCGCCAACCATGATGGATAGATTTCCTGAGCGGGCGCCAACGTCACCGCCGGAAACGGGTGCGTCAACAGCATGAACTCCTTTTTCTTTTGCAAGAGAATATATTTGTTTTGCAAGGCTCGGGCTTGTTGTAGTCATATCGACAATGAAAGAGCCTTTATTAACACCGGAAAATATTCCCTCTTTTCCCATGTAAACTTCTTCCACATCTTTTGGAAATCCAAGCATGGTAAAAACAACATCCGAAGCTTTTGCTACTTCAGAAGGTGATGAAACCCACTTTGCCCCCTTATCGATGAGGGACTCTGCTTTGTCCCGTGACCTGTTATATACCGTCATTGCAAAACCTTTATCAATTAAATGGCGGCACATCGATCGTCCCATAACTCCAGTTCCTATCCATCCGATATTTATGAGTTCTTTTTTGATATCAATCATTTAAACCTCACTTCTTAATCTTAATTGGATTAATCATATGTCAGCGGGAGAAAACAAACGGCATTAATCTATCATATTTCGGGGAATTTGTAAAAACTCTTTCTACGGGGTTATCAACTTCATCTGTGGTTTCATAAGAAAATCTGATACCTTTGTAAAAAGTACAAATTTGCTCTTTTATATCATTCCCGCGAAAGATCCGCCGCGGCGGATCTTTTCAACTATTTCCGGACTCCCGTTTTCACGGGAGTGCCGACTTTGAGACTTTTTACTTGGCGAGAAATCCGCCCCAAGCGGACTCTTCCGCCGCTTGAAATAAATTCAAGCGGCTCCACCCTCACCTCAAGCCGGGGCTTAATCGCCCTCGGCCTGTTGATAGACTTTTTGCGAGTCCATCAAAACTCATATTGACATAAAACAAAAAAAGTTCCATAAGTTATATATAAATTAAAGATTCCAGGGATAAATATGGACCATACATTTCAATTTATAAAGTCCAGATTTATCTTGACAAAAAATATTTTAAGAATATTATTCCACTTTTTTTAATTGCAGAGAAACTGATTTTTGGGAGGAAAGAATGTACGCTATTGTTGATTCAGGCGGAAAGCAATATAAGGTTGAAGAAGGAGAAACCTTTAGAATCGAAAAAATCCAGGGTGAAATCGGCGCTCCGGTTTCATTTGATAAGGTACTGATGTTTTCGGATGGAGATGCTGTTAAAGCTGGGCGTCCTTTTGTTGAAAATATCGCTGTTACAGGGCACATTGTTGAGCAGAATAAGGCGAAGAAGGTACTTGTTTTTAAATTCAAAAGACGCAAGGGCTATCGCCGCAAACAGGGGCATCGCCAGACTTATACGGCAGTGAAAATCGACAGCATAAAAGTATAACTTGATTGTATAGAGATTCCCTTTTGGGACGCAGATGAACGCAGATTTTAGTCCGCCAGAGGCGGATAAATATAAAGAACTAATAGAATCATTATCTGCGGATATCAGCGTCCAAATTAATTTGTTTTTTTACAGGAGTTTATAAATGGCACACAAGAAGGCAGGCGGCAGTTCAAGGAACGGCCGTGACAGTAATGGACAAAGACGCGGAGTGAAATGTTTCGGCGGCGAAAAAGTCAAAGCCGGCAGCATACTTGTCCGTCAGCTGGGAACAAGAATACATCCCGGCAACAATGTTGGTTTGGGAAAAGATTTCACGTTGTTTGCCAAGATTGACGGGGTTGTTGCCTATGAAGATTTTGGACGTTCGCGTAAAAAAGCCAGCGTATATGCAGAGTGAAATTTATAGATGAAGCAATTATTACTGTCCAGTCCGGCAACGGCGGAAGAGGCTGTGTAAGTCTCAGAAGGGAAAAGTATATTCCGCGCGGAGGACCGGACGGCGGAGATGGCGGCAAGGGCGGTGACGTTATCTTCAGGACAGTGTCACAAAAACGGACCCTTTACGATTTCCGGTATAAAAAGCATTTCATCGCTGAAAAAGGCGGAGACGGTGCAGGAAGGCTGAAAACCGGGAAAAAAGGGAAAGACCTGATCATTGAAATCCCTCCCGGCACTGTAATAAGCGATGTCTCCACCGGCAGCATATTGAAAGATATGGTTGAACCTGATGAGACCTTTTTAATTGCCGTTGGGGGAAGAGGCGGTCAGGGAAATAAAAAATTTGCCACATCAACACACAGAACTCCCCGTTTTGCACAACCTGGCGAGGAAGGCCGGACCTTAAATCTGAAAATTGAGCTCAAGCTTGTTGCCGATGTCGGAATTGTCGGACTTCCCAATGCAGGAAAATCCACGCTTATCAGCGTTATTTCTTCAGCGCATCCCAAAATAGCAGATTATCCTTTTACAACCCTCACGCCCGCGCTTGGTGTGGTAAAAACCGCAGGAGGAGAACCTTTTGTGGTTGCCGATATCCCGGGGCTGATCGAGGGCGCCCATAAAGGCGCAGGCCTTGGAACAACATTTCTGAAGCATATTGAACGAACACGGATGCTTGTCCATCTTATTGACGTGTCGGCCATAAATCCTGACTCGCCCCTTTCCGCATATCATACCATAAACAGAGAGCTTGATTTATACAGCAAAAATCTTGCCGACAAAACCCGATTGGTGGTATTAAACAAAATGGATATAACCGGTTCAAAGGATCTGGCTGATATCTTTAAAGCAGTCGCCGGAGAGATTGAAGTAATATTAATATCTGCTGCAACAGGGGAAGGAATAAACAGACTGAAGCAGCAAATCACTTTATTATTGCAAAAAAATGAAAACTGACAGAAATTTAATTTTTGCTTCCTCAAAGAGAGTAGTAATTAAGGTGGGGAGCAATGTCCTGACCCAGGATGATGGGTTAAACATAAAAATCATCCGTTCATTGAGCAGACAGATAAGCATGCTCATGGATAATGGAGTCGAAGTTATTTTTGTTTCTTCAGGAGCAATGTCTTCCGGGCTGAAAAAAGTCGGTCTCCAGAAAAGACCTGATGAAATACCCAAAAGACAGGCCATAGCTGCTGTAGGACAGGCCGGACTTATCATGGAGTATGAAAAAGCTTTTGAGCGGTATGATAAAAAAGTAGCCCAGATTCTTCTTACAAGCGACGACCTTTCCAGCAGGAAACGGTATTTAAATGCAAGAAACACAATTTATACCCTTTTATCATGGAAGGTTGTCCCGATAATTAATGAAAATGATACCGTTGCAGTTGAAGAGATTAAATTCGGCGACAATGACAATCTGGCTGCAATGATTGCCCTTCTTATGGACGCAGATGTTCTTGTGACCCTTACCGATATTGACGGGCTTTATACGAAGGATCCCCGCAGCAATTCTGATGCCCGGCTCATTACTGTTGTTGACAGCATTAAAAAGAGCATTGAAAAGATGGCAAGCGGAATACCCGGCTCGCTTGGGACAGGCGGGATGCTGAGCAAAATAAGGGCGGCACGAAAAGTTACTGCGGCCGGCATCCCAATGATTATAGCGCAGGGAGGAAAACCGGATATCCTTATAAGGCTTTTTGCCGGTGAAGAAGACGGCACTTTTTTTGTTCCACAGAAAGAGAGGCTTTCAAAAAGAAAATGCTGGATAGCCTTCTCTTTAAAACCTCAGGGCATGATTGTAATTGACGACGGTGCTGCAAATGCAATTGTCAGTAAAGGAAAAAGCCTTCTTCCCAGCGGGATTTCAAGTGTCTCCGGTGAATTCAGCGAAGGTGCGCCGGTTGAGTTCTGCAACATGGAGAATGATGTTCTGGGAGTTGGTCTTGTAAATTACAGCTCTGCCGAAATAAACAAAATAAAGGGGCTCAGGTCGGTCAAGATAAAGGAAAAGCTTGGACATAAGCCCTATGATGAAGTCATTCACAGAGATAATCTGGCTTTGACCGGCGAGTGTGATTAAGGGACACAATTTTTAAAATGAGAGGGAGCAGATGTCTGTTGAAACAACCATAGCAGAAATAGCCAAATCGGCCAGGACCGCTTCAAGAGATGTGGCAAAATGTCCCACAGCAAAGAAGAATGAGGTCCTTTTAAAAATTGCTGATGAAATAATCAGCCAGGCAAACCATATACAAAAAGAGAATAAGAAAGACCTTTCTCACGCAAAAAAGGCCGGGCTTTCCGGCGCCTTTATTGACAGGCTTGCTGTAAGTAATTCCACAATCAAATCAATGTCGGACGGCCTCAGGGAGGTAGCGGCCCTTGAGGATCCTGTCGGTTCAATATCCAGGACATGGGTACGGCCGAACGGGCTCCAGGTATCACGCATGCGTATTCCTCTCGGGGTTATAGGAATCATCTACGAGTCGAGGCCAAATGTCACTGTTGATGCTGCCGGCCTTTGCCTTAAAGCGGGAAATGCCGTTATATTGCGCGGAGGTTCGGAATCCTTTTGCTCCAATCAGGCATTGGCCGGTATCATTAAAAATACCCTGAAAGAATCGGGGCTGCCCGAAGATGCTGTTCAGACTGTGCCTGTAAGAGAGAGAATTGCCGTAAATGCCCTTTTAAGCCAGGAAGAGTATATAGACCTGATCATTCCCCGCGGGGGCGAAGGACTTATACGTTTTGTGGTCGAGAATTCAAGAATACCTGTTTTAAAGCATTACAAGGGAGTTTGTCATGTCTATGTTGATGACGGCGCTGATCTTGGCATGGCCCGGAAAATATGTTTCAATTCCAAGGTTCAGCGTCCCGGCGTCTGTAATGCCATGGAGACCATGCTTGTCCACAAAGGGGTAGCGAAGGATTTCCTTCCCGGAATTGCAAAGGAGTTCGCTGACGCAGGAGTTGAGATCAGGGGATGTCCCAGAACATGCAGAATACTTCCGATGGCAAATAAAGCAACTGAGGAGGACTGGCCTGCTGAATTCCTCGATCTTGTTATCGCAGTCAGGGTAGTTGACGATATGGATCAGGCAATCGGCCACATTGCAAAATACGGATCAAACCATACCGAGTCGATCGTTACAAGCGATTACAGCAGGGCAAGGCGTTTCCTCCGCGAAATAGATTCTTCTGTCGTTCTTGTGAATGCTTCGACGCGTTTTAATGACGGAGGGCAGCTTGGATTGGGGGCTGAAATAGGAATAAGCACTTCCAAGCTGCATGCTTTCGGACCGATGGGTTTGGAAGAGCTCACCACAACAAAATTTATAGTTTTAGGAGAAGGTCAGGTCAGGGAGTGATTGAAATTAAAATCGTAAATGCTCAGGTGGATAGGCTGTAGCTTTTTAGGCTGTAGGTTTTTAGCCAACAGACTATAGCCTAACAGCCTATAGTCTATCTCCCGGCGAGGCGTTATTTGAAAAAAATAGGACTGTTGGGGGGTACATTTAATCCGGTTCATTTCGGACACCTCAGGTCTGCAGTTGAAGTGCAGATGGAGTTTGCCCTGGACAGCGTGTGCTTTATTCCATCCGCAATTCCGCCTCACAAGGATTCATCCTCTGTTGCGGACGCCATGGATCGTCTCGAAATGATCAGGATGGCAATTTCAGATTATTACGCATTGACAGTTTCAGATGTTGAACTCAAAAGATCAGGTCCTTCATATACAATAGATACTGTAAAACATTTCAAATCATTACAAACCGATCAAACCGATTTCTATCTTATAGTAGGTCTTGACGCATTCCTCGAAATAGATACATGGAAATCATTCAGGGAGCTTTTTGGCCTTGTACCATTTATTGTCATGGCAAGGCCGGGGCCCAATTACGCGGATTCCAGGGCGGAGCTTTCGAATCTCGGAGACTTTCTCGATTCGAAAATATCAAAGGGATATCATTTTTCAAAGCAGGATTCCTGTTACTTTCATGAAGTCAATAAGCCTGTATATATATTTGAGGTGAGCCAGATAGATATTTCTTCAACAAAAATCCGCAGGATAGCACATAAAGGAGAGCCCATTTGCTTTCTGGTACCGGCAAATGTCGAACTCTTTATTAAAAGCAAGGGATTATACAAATGACTTCTAAGAAATCCAATCGGGCAATGCAGGATTTAGATCAGCGAATTGATCTTTATGTTAAAGCGGTTTTGGGGAAAAAAGCCGCCGATGTTCTGGTGCTTGACTTAAGGGGCCTTTCTTCCGTTGCTGATATATTCATAATATGCAGCGCTCTTTCCAACCGCCAGGCTGCCGCAATTGCCGATCATGTTGAACGTTATTTGAAAAAGACGGGCTTAAAGCCGCTGAGTGTCGAGGGGAAAAATGAAGGGCTGTGGGTTTTGCTCGATTATGGGGATGTCATAATTCATATTTTTTATGAGACAGTCAGGAAGTTTTATGATCTTGAGGGATTATGGTCGGATGCAAAACGTATAACGACGGATAGCATGACAAAGAAAACAAACAATATTGGGGAGTCTGAAATATATGTCGAGTAAACCCGGATTTTGCATGTTGATGATACTTGACGGATGGGGATTAAGCAATAAACAGGAGGGAAATGCCGTAGCTCTCGCAAGAACCCCTTTTCTTGATAAAATAAAATCGGAATATCCGCGCACTAGTTTGCTTTGTTCAGGCGAAGCAGTCGGTCTTCCTGAAGGTATAATGGGAAACTCCGAGGTCGGACACATGAATATCGGCGCCGGCAGAGTGGTATACCAGGATCTTCTGAGAATTGACAAGGCGATACGGGATAAAAGTTTTTTCGAAAACGAAGCTCTTTGCAGGGTCATGAAGGAAGTTAAGGAGAAAAACGGTTCTCTACATTTCATAGGACTCCTTTCGGATGGCGGCGTGCACAGCCAGATAAGTCATCTCTTTGCTCTGCTTGACATGGCGAAGGGTAAAGGCGTTGAGAATGTTTATATCCACGAGATGCTGGACGGAAGAGATACCCCGCCCGACAGCGGTGTTTTACACACACAGAGATTGGTGGATTATATTGAAAAAACGGGTATTGGAACCATCGCATCCGTTTGCGGGCGTTATTATGCCATGGATCGCGACAACAGGTGGGAGCGGGTTGAAAAGGCTTTCCGGCTTTTTGCTTACGGAGAGGGCATAAAGGAAAAAAATCCGGTTGATGCCGTCAGGAATGCTTACATCCGAAACGAGACTGATGAATTTATTAAGCCGATCACAATAACGGACAACAGCGGGAAATCTAACGGGAGCATCAGGGACGGAGATGCCGTTGTCTTTTTTAACTTCCGTTCCGACCGGGCAAGGGAAATAACACATGCCCTGACCGATTCCGACTTCAAGTTTTTCATAAGAGAGAGTTACCCCAAGCTGACCGGCTTCGTATGCATGACGCAATATGATGAAAAATTCACCCTGCCGGTTGCTTTTCCTCCTGTTCACTTAAAGGAGATTCTCGGCGAAGTTATTAGCAAAAAAGGTTTAAAACAGCTGAGGATTGCCGAAACGGAGAAGTATGCACATGTGACTTACTTTTTCAACGGCGGTGAGGAAAAACCATTCCCTAATGAAGAAAGGTGCCTTATACCATCTCCCCGCGATGTTCCGACATATGACAAGAAGCCGGAGATGAGTGCGCGGCTTGTAACCAAAGAGCTGTTATCGCGCTTGAAATGCAGTCATTATGATCTCGTTGTATTAAATTTTGCAAACATGGATATGGTCGGGCATACAGGAGTTATAGAAGCTGCAATTAACGCCTGCGAAACCATCGATTTCTGTGTCGGCGAAATTGTCATCGAGGTAAAAAAGCAGGGGGGGATTGTTCTGATTACGGCGGATCACGGGAATGCCGAAACGATGCTTGAGGAGAACGGGCATGTCCATACCGCCCACACTCTCAATCCTGTTCCGTTTATTCTGGTTGACGAGTCAAGAAAAAAAGCCTCATTAAGAAGCGGCAACCTGGGGGATATTGCTCCGACTATCCTTGATATCATGGAGATCGAAAAGCCGATCCCCATGACAGGTAAATCTTTGATTAAAATTAGACAGGATTAACAGGATGGACAGGATATTGCCTGCCGGCCGGAAGTCCGCCGCGGCGGACAATAAGCCATCGTCGGTGGAGAAAGAGGACCCAAAGGTCTCCAAGCGGCTATTGCCCGGCTGTTTCTTTTCCGCAGTGCTTGCAGATATTAGCCCTCTTTTTTATTATCTCTGCGCAGAACGGGCATTCCCTTGTAAAAAATTTTTCGTGAATCTTTGCAACCGATTCTTCGACCTTTTCCTGAATAACCCTGCTTTCAAATTTCAAATTCCGGAGAGGTTCGATTGCATCTGTTTCTCCTATATCGCCGATCATTTCTGCTGCCTTCAGCCTTACACGTGCAGGCTCGGTAGGATCAAGAAGAATCCGTAATACCGAAGGCGAGTCTTTCGATACATAGCATCCTGCCAGGATGGAGAACCCTTTCTTTATGGCTTCTTTCAAAGCTTCCTGCTGAGCCACCACCTGATCATCTATAATTTGCCCTGTAGCGCCGACCGGACTGAAAACCGTAATGAGCTCGAATTGTTCGGTCCCCGGGTAATTCATGCATCTGTAGGAAGCGCTGTGAGAATAATTGTCTTTTATGTTATCCCATCCTTTTACATACAATGGACACTCATCATTAAAGCATATAAAAAGATAAGGAGTTCCCCACCCGAGTCCGTCTCCGCAATTAATCGATGGGACTTCCCAGATATTCATTTCAGTTCCGCAATGCGGGCAGGCCGGTTTTTTCTGAGACATAATCTTTTCCATAACCTGCTCTTTTGTTTCAATGGTTGTCATTACTTACTCTCCGTTATTATTAATGACGGCTTCGTAAAAAGTCATTCTGTCCGCCGCGGCGGATTGCACTTCATCCCCGCCCTGTTGAATTCTCGCCGTGCGAGACGGCAGGGCCGATTCAACAGGGTGAATCATTGCAGCGTACCGACAAGTACGCTTCATTCCTCAAGATTCGTGCGCCTTGCACGCCTTGCATAATGAGCTTTTTACTTTGCCGTATGAATTTCGGACTTTTTATGAAGCCGCCAAAATTATATGTTATCCAAGTCGAAAATATAAATGTAGATGTTAATTTAAGAACCTATTTAATAATGTCAACCGGCAAAGAAAAAATGGCGTTTCCTGATATCTTTTAAAAGTCGAGTTTTATAACATGTACTTTTCCGGTATCTTTTTCCATTATCTGCAGACGGAGCTGTTTTGCAGAGCCGGCTTCGCCGGGAAAAAAGAGAATGCCGCGAGCGAGGCTTTTGGGCAGAATTGCGTTGCTCTGGAGGGACTTTTCGCGCAAATCGCTTGTTATCGACTTTATTGCATTATCCGAGCCATATCCGGTTATTCCTCCTATTGTAGCTCCTGCAGCCGCACCCACCGCAGCCCCTTTTCCGGCTGCCGCTGCAACATTTTCACCCGAAACAATTCCTATGGCCGTTCCGATTATCGCGCCTGCCGCTGCGCCCAGGAAACCTTTATATGCTCCCTCCTTGAAAATCTCCTTTGTTTTTGCATACCGGGTCGCCCTTTCATATGCTACCTCCTTGCTCAGTATTGGCCAGAGATTCCCGTTTTTGTCTTCAAGAAAAGTCTGGTGACCGATTACCTCAAAAGGGTGTGAGCCCTGGTTGTCGAAAACTACCTGGACAGGGAGCATGCCCGCTCCAAGTATATCAAAACCGAAAGTTGTTTTTGTTTCATCCGGGTCAGTAAATGCCCTTGCCGCGATATCAGCGCCTTCAACGTTAACGGCATTCTTCATGGCCGCCGGGGTTTTAAATGGAAGCGGCTTTACGGTATAAGTCTCTGCACATCCTGCAAGAAATATTATGCAGAGAATAGTAAGAAAATATGTGGATTTCTTCATGGTGCACATCCTTTTATGTTAAATGTTGTCTTAAAACGGATTTAAGGTCCAATAACTCTGACGACTCCGGAATGCCCCCGTCGTTCCACCCGCGAAGCCTGTAATATTCCAGAATCATCCCTTTTAATTCTTCCTCGCCTATTGTCTGGCCGGTCTTTTTAAGCTCTTTATGCAGATATTTCGGCAATCTGTCGTCTTCAGGCTTCAACCCTTCCCTGATATTGAAAAGCCTCACGAGGTCGGAAATATCCGAAGCTCTTTTTTCAAGCATTTCTCTTTTTTCATCCAGGCCGATGGTCATCCGGATCAGATGCGAAAGAGTATCCCACGGATATATATCCCTGTAAAACCGGCACAGGATGAGTGTATCAAAAAGAACAAGGCGGTTTTCGTAATCTATAAAAAGGGCGGCCTTTCCTTCATTGGTTTCAGGCGATATCGCGCCTGTCAGTTCAGGGTTATGGAATGTGGCTCTCAAATGGCAGGCACCCCTGTCCGATACTGCATATGCGAGAGCGCATCCTTTTAAGACTCTCGGGTCGTAACCCGGCGGCTCAAGCCCTTTTACGTGGACTGCCATATCTTCCATACCCCATTCTTTTGCGGCATGGATTATCCCGCGGGCCAGAGTATCGCCTATTCCCTTCCGTCCTGCAATCATGTGAAGAAGCTCTGCCGTTGCATCAACATCACCGTAATAAATTTTATAAGAGATTTTCTTCAGCCTTGCAGCTTCAATTGTAAACCCGCAGAGATTTCCCGCCGATATTGTATCCATCCCAAGCCTGTCGCATATATC
>JAGVOC010000406.1 GCA_020052975.1 Desulfobacterales bacterium
AGGCCAGGACCTATATTGTGGTTCACAACCGGATCTTGTTGAATGCAAGTGATAGTGACTGCCTGCTAACAACCGCTTGCAGCTGACGGCGCTCGCCGCCTCTGCTTCAAGCTTTTTATGTTGGGCGGCAAACGTTCGCGCCGCAGCTGAAGCGGAGCGTTAGGTGGGCAATAAATTTCTAGGGGTAATACATTGGATTACTTTGAAGAGATTGCATGCAAGATATTTGAAGAAAAAGGATACTGGATACGACGATCATTCAAGGTCGAGTTAACTAAGAAAGAAAAGCGGGATATTGGAAAACCTTCTATCCCGAGACCAGAAATTGATATATTGGCATTTGATCAGAAGAATAATTTGGTGATAGTTGTAGAGGCAAAATCCTACCTTGATTCTCCGGGTGTAAGGTACAACGATCTTATTGAAAAGCACAAAGTACCACAGGGGCGATATAAGATATTTACATGCAATAAATATAGAAGAATTGTTTTTGGCAGACTTAAAAGGCAATTGACTAGTAGTGGAATGATAAAGGGAAACACTGTTTTTACGTTAGGCTTAGTTGCGGGAAATGTTTACAAATCCGAATCGGATAAAGTAAATAAGCTTTTTCTGGACAAAACTCCTAAATGGTACTATTGGGGGCCTGATGAAGTTAAGAGCTGCGTAAGCGAATTTGCAAAAATGGGTTACGATAATAACCCAGCAGTAATTACGGCAAAAATATTGTTGGCATAGTTCAGCCACCTAACTACCGCTTGCAGCTGACGGCTCGCCATTGGTGAGGCATGAGCGCCCGCAGCTGAAGCGGAGCGTTAGCAGGACAGAACAACTCGAGGTGAAGAAAATATTTTGACGTGAATATGAATGATGAAAAGCATTGTCGGAGAAAAACAGTGCTGATTCCCTACCCTATTGTGTTCGAAGCAACGGCCACTTCCTATTTTTCAAAATCTTCTATGATGGTTTCTATTTTTGGCAAGGCCAAGGCTGTGAATGGAAATGCCAGGCCCTGCCATGACAGTCTCTATTCCGCTAAGACCAGGGCTGTTAATGGAAAGGCGAAGACCAATATTGTGGTTCACAACCGAATCTCGTTGAAAGCAAGGGATAGTGACTGCCTGCTAACAACAGGCTGAAGCTGACGGCGCTCGCCGCGTCTGCTGCAAGCTTTCTATGTCGCGCGGCAAACAATCGCGCCGCAGCTTAGCCTGAGCGTTGGGCAGACCGAACGACTTGAGGTGAAGACATATTGACGTGATCGTAAATGATGAAAATTATTGTCGGGGAAATAACGTGCTGAGCCCCTACCCTATTGGTTTCGAAGCAACGTCCACTTCCTATTTTTCAAAAACTTCTATGATGTTTTCTAATCTGCTAAGACCAAAGCTGTTAATGGAAAGGCCAGAATCTATATGTTAGGTTCACAACCGAAGTGTGGTGAAAAAGAACTCTATAAGAGGCTGCCCAACTACCGCTTGCAGCTGACGGCGCTCGCCGCCTCCGCTGCCGGCTCTTTAAAATGAGCGGCAAACAATCGCGCCGCAGCTGAAGCGGAGCGTTGGGCGGACATATAATTTAAACACGGAGGATTCATGGAAAGGGAGAAAAATGTTTTCAAATCAATTGATGATTATGTTGAAACATTCCCCAAACATATTCAAGAAATACTCGAAAAATTACGTGCCGTAATAAAAGCATCAGCCCCTGAGGCAGACGAAAAGATTAGTTATCAAATACCAACATTCGCACTAAAAGGGAATCTAGTTCATTTTGCTGCATATAAGAATCACATAGGATTCTATCCAACATCGAGTGGAATCGAGGCATTTAAAAAAGAATTATCCGGGTATGAATGCTCAAAAGGAGCAATAAGATTTCCAATAAATAAGCCATTACCATATGAATTAATAAAAAGAATTGTGATATTTAGAGTTGGGGAGAATTTAAAAAGAGCTGAAATGAAATTGAGAAAGAAAGAATAGTTTAAAATAATGCCGCCCAACTGCCGCTTGGAGCTGACGGCTCGCCATTGATGAAGCATGAGCGCCCGCAGCTCAAGCGGAGCGTTATGCAGACTTTATGATGGGAGAGAAGAATTGACATGTACCCAAATTACATTCGCAATTCTTAATTTGGTCGTCCTATCCGCAACTGCGGTTTTCATAGTTCTTTATTGGAAAGAAACTCAAAAAATGAAACTTCAGATGGTAGAACAAAACCGTTTGTCGAATAGGCAGTTAAAAGGGTCAAAGATGCCTATATTAGATATAAGATTTGAAAAAATTGAACCGCCAGATGAAATTGGAGGGGGTCAATTCCATTATAATTATGATGTAGTTATACACAATAAAGGTAGTGGTCCTGCCTTCAATGTTCATTTGCAGAGATTAGTATCTGAAACAAGAGGGCAAAAAGAAGCTTTGCGGAATCCTCCGAGAATGCAAATAGAGCATTTACATAAAAGCATAAATATTATTGGTGCAGGAGAGGCAGTTAGGGTTCATAGGGAAAGATCAGATTCATATAGATCATTCACAATTATCGTCCGTTTTTCTGATGTATTTAAAGAAAATGGCTCTTCCGGGTTTCAAGTGGCTAAGGGGTTCATGTTGAGGGCACCGCAGTGGAAATAGATCGCCGTGATGAAGTTAGAAACGTTGCGGTAGCCGC
>JAGVOC010000483.1 GCA_020052975.1 Desulfobacterales bacterium
GGACTGAGCTCCGAGGTGGAAAACAACTTCTACTTCATATTCATTTAATACCCTTTCAATAACAGAATGCTCCTCTAAATTCCCGGATACAATATTTATTTTATCAATTAGTCCCTCTCTATAAATCCTCGATCGAGGGACATGGTCTCTCACTAAGCCTATTATATTTGCATTGAGGGTTATTAATTCCTCAGTAAGCCATGCTCCTAAGAGCCCGGTACATCCAGTGATAAAGACATTTTTATTCCGCCAGTTATTTATCAACATATGTTGTCTCTTTTAGCGCATGTCCTGAATTTTTACTGATTTTACTATTCTTCTGCTTTAAAGCAAAGAAAGCAGTGCAAAAATTAGCAACCAGGTCATTTTTATCTATTGCAAGGGCTGCGTCAATCATCTTCCTCGCATCCTCATCTCTTCCTTTCATCATAAGAGCAAAGGCAAGGCTTGAATAAGGTGTGGAGATACCAACTTTCTTCTTAATATAAGGTATAGTTTCAAGGATAATTTCATTATATATAAGCTCTTTGGGCTTCTTAAATTTCTCGATAATTTCAGAATATTTTCCCCTGTTTCTTACAAATATCTGCAGGGTCCCATCCATGTATATAAGCACCCAGTCGTCATCGTTAAGAAGCCTTAAGGTGAGCGGATAAATTGCCAATGTATAATCAGCACACGCTTCATGAACTATGAGATTAATATTATATTGTTCAAGCAATTTTTTCCATAAGGGTGTACGGTTTTTTATGCTATGAACACTATCTTGAGAAGAAATTTCAATTCTTCCCATCTCATCCGGAATCACCGATGCTAAGGCATTTGCAAGCCCCAAATTGATTGGCTGTTTGTAATCCTCCAATGTATAGGCTATCGCATCGGTATCATATACTGCTTCGAGACTGATAAAACGTGTATCATTAAAAACCTTATAGTAAGGATAAAGCCTCCATATCAGATAACTCCCTTTGTTATGCTGGTTAAACATATTGGCGTCTATCCGGGTAGAGAGAAGAAAACTCGCTGCCCCTTCAGGATATTTTGATGTATCAATACTGAACAATTTCGCATAGTTTTTCAGCCCAAATACAATTGCAAATGTAAATAATATAAGCAGTAAGTAAAAAATGATTGATTTGCCCCTCAACTTTTTTATTTGATCGGAATCACTGAAAAATGTGTACTTCCGTGAAAAGGGAATCGCAATTGCGACAAAAAAGGGGATATATCTTACTGAAGTGAACGCAGCTATAGAGGAAAAAATAATAAGGGAAAAAGCCGTTATATCGAAAGATTTTGATCTGTAAAAGTTTAATACTGTAACGATAATTACATACCCAAAAACAAAAAAGAATGAAAGAACAAACATTTTATTCCCAAAAGGAACACCCATCTCTTTTACAGGACTTATATATTCTCTGTTTTGGCCATATAACCATTTTACATAAGTATGAGAGTTCAGGGTTTCCAATAGTTGTCCATTCAGGCATGGGTTTATATAAGAAAAACCTATTGCCAGGAGGATTGTTGAAAGTAGTATGAGAGCTGGTTTCTTTTCCAAGGGTTGACCGAAAGGAGACTTGCTCATAAGTAACTTGAATGATTCTGTTAATGCATAGATCATGATAACAGCAATACCGAAAACAAAGCCGGCATGCATGTTAGCCCACAGGAGCATAAGCGGAGGAATAAAAAACAGAGGCGCTTTAGTAGCAGGCTTCCCCCTGAATCTTTCAAGCAGCAGGACGAGGATAAGCATGAAAAGGAAGGAAAATGATTGAGGTCTATCAAGTTTGGATGCTTGAAGCATAATCACAATAAGAGAGGCTATACCCAGTGAACTGTAAAGACCTTTCTTACGCAGAACAAACCAGAGAAGAAAAACAAAAGAAGAAAAAATTATGGCCCTGAGCAAAACGATGCCGGCTGGACCAAAAAATGAATAGAGCTGATAGTATATAATTTGCGCAATCCAGTACTGTGATAAGGTAAACTTCTCTCTGTCGGTCTGAATTCCTTCCCCATAAAAAGAAAATGGGTCGTCTGCCGGAATTGCTCCATGCTGATAGATATATTCTCCTGTTTTAAGATGAAAGGGGAAGTCAGGACAAACAATAGGCCCTAGAAAACTAATGAACACTGCAAGGAAAAAGAGGCTTATCAATATCTTTTTTTTCACATTATCACTTGGAATGATATATTAATCCCCCTTTATTCCTTATTTTCTGGTTTTTATCTCTAATTCAAGCCGAGCAATCTTTTCCTGTATACTTTGGTCATCAGGCATCCTGCTCAGGGCATACCTATAGGCTTTGAGCGCATCGTCTAATCTCTGCATCTTATGGAAAACATCACCAAGGGATACCAATGATCGTGGATTTGTCTTATTGTCAAGTGCCCGGTTTGCACCTTGGTATATTATCGTATTATAAACTTTCTCCGTCGAAATGCGGCTGTTTTTGATAATATCATGATTGCACAAAATATTTTTTACAAATAGAACACTCATCTGGTCACTATATACCGGAACCCATTCGCTACTCTCAGTAAGTTCGAAAATGAGAGGATAAATTTGAGAAATTGGATTTACCACTGATAACACCACATAATTTATACCATAATGACGAAACAGCCTTTGCCACAAAAGGTCATTTGACATGCCGGAGGCACTTTTATCACTTTTATTAATGTCAGTTATTTTTAACGCATTTACAATCCAACCGTATTCCATCCTTACAGTGATATTTAATGCCCGGGTATCGATGAAAGTTTTCTGGTGTGGATAGAATCTCCAGGATATATATCCGCCATAACCATAGTCATTGAACATGTTCCCTGAAAGATTGTTTTTTTCAATAAAATTGACTGCCCCCACAGGAACAGATGAATTATTTGCAACTTTGAATTGAAATCCTTCATGGCTATAGGTATTGCCGGCAAAAAATACCACCGATGAAAGTAATGCAAGGAATGTTAATGCAGCCATAATTTTTTGATAACCGACTGCTGAAAGCCTTCTTTTCAAGAAACTGCTTATTAATATATCAAACTCTTTTCCTAAAATCATGGCGCCCATAATTACATAGTAAATCATGAATCGGCGGGCTGAAATACTCGGGACAAGAAAAATGAAAAGCACAATAAGATGAGATAATTCGATCTTCTTGCTTCTTAGAAAGAAGATTAATGGAAAGAGAAATACCATAAGCACATATTCATATGGCATTGGGTAATATTTCGATTTATAAAAATCAAATGGAGAGAAATACTCCTGAATATTCTCATGGATTATTTTGTATTTAAACGGGATGTTCATCGATATAAAGACCGCGTCCCAGCCGGTTGGATTGATAAAA
>JAGVOC010000165.1 GCA_020052975.1 Desulfobacterales bacterium
GTGACCCGGCTTTCTTTAAATCCGACCGTGTTCACGTTGGCGATATTATCGCCGATGACTGTCATTGAATTTCCCAGGGCGCTCAGGCCGCTGATTCCAGAAAAAAGTCCGCTTGTTAGTGACATTTTATGTTCTCCTTTTTGTTAACTGTTTAGTTTTTATTATCTCATAAAAAGTCTGAATTCAGACGGCAAAGTTAAAAGCTCGTTATGCAAGGAGCGCGAATCTTGACGAATGAAGCGTACTTTTGGGTACGCTGCAATGACGAAAGATGAAGCGCAACACAGCAGAATGACTTTTTACGAAGTCGTCAGTTTTGTAATCTCAATAACCTGATCAGGCGATACAAGCCTTTTCCCGACCATCAGGTAAGGAATACCACTTTGATTGGTAACTCCGGTGACTTCTCCTGTGTGGTAAACATCAGCTGAAACGGACGCCCCGGTTTGACCCGTCGCATTGATTCTGATCGAATAGACGCCGTCACCCACCATGTTTCCCCGGTTATCCCTGCCGTCCCAGCCAATGGAATGTTCACCCGGCGCCTTCAATCCCGCTTTGATGCTTCTGATCTCTGATCCCAGAGCATCGATGACGGAGATGTTTACATCGGCAGAACCATTTAGGGAATATAAACTCGAATCAATAATTCCGCCTGTAACGGACACCTTGTTGTCGCTGGTTTTAACCACCTTGCCGATATAGTCGAGAATATTTTCGTTTCCATTTGCCGACAGACTTTTCTGTATGTCCATAAGCGTTTTGTTCATGCCGAACAACTGCTCAAGACTGCTGAACTGCGCCAGCTGAGCGGAAAATTCCTGGCTTTCCATCGGGTTCATCGGGTCCTGATGTTTAAGTTGAGTAACCAGCAGATTCAGAAAATCATCCTTGCCGAGATCTTTTTTTGCTTTTACGGATGCCGATGAATCAGCACCGGTGACAGCTGACTGCTGATAATCCGTTCCAAGTGAGTTTGTGTACATACAGCACCTCTTTTGTGTTTGATTATGCCTCTAAATCCAACAAATAATATCTACCTGCCATGTTTCGGGGACTCGGCAATACATCTTCCTGAACGTCATTGTCCGAAAACAGGTCCCCGTTCGTTTCATGATACTGTTGGTGCTCCTGTCCTGAGCCCTCGTTTAAATTCGTTAAAGACCGTCCGAAATTCTGTCCGACCTGAATATCCAGACTTTCAAGCCTTATGCCCTGCTCTAACAGGGCGCTCCTGAGTTCGTGGGCACCGGCAAGCATGATTTCTTTTACCGAACTGCTTTCGGCAATCATTCCAAGCTGCAATGTGTTGCCTTTAATCTCCATAGACAATTTAACGGCTCCCAGATCAGGGGGATTTAACTGCAGGTTGATGATCCTGTCTCCCCTTAAAACAGACCGTGAAATCTGCTTTCCCAGCTGATCTACAATATGTTCCGGAAAGAAGTTGCTGTCTGTCTGCCTGTTCCGGGGTATAGAAGAAAGCGTTTCATATCTGATTGAAGGGTATCCCCCATCCTGAAGGATTTCAGCCGCTTTAGTCTTCAGTCCCCCGCGGTCAGTCTCAAGATTCATTTCTTTTTTATATCTGGATCCCTCATTCAAATCGGAAATCCGGTCCGATTTCTCCTGCAGCCCGGCTTCTACAATCCGGCCGCCATAATTATTCTGTTTAATCGACGGTTTTCCGTTTTTACTGGCCTGTGCGGCCCTCCGGTTGCCTTCAGAGAAATACCCGGTGCCGGTTATTTCTTTCACACCGCCTGAAGATGCCGATTTGAATTGTAAAATGGAGGGTACGGCCAACTGCAGTTCAAGCTTTTCATTGGCTGCAACCGATCTTTCGATAATCCGGTCTATGGATGATTTAACATTCAGCGGCAATTGGCCGGCATTATTTTTTCCTTCTGCCGAATTTTCCTGTGCCGTTTGGATAATCTTCCCGGTTGACCTGCCGTCGTATTCTCTGCCCGTCGTATCGGTGCCTGTCCCCCGGAGCCCCACAATTGCCCGGTCTCTCAGATGTTCCAGCCCCGTAATCAGATCGTTCATTGCGATTTGGCCCGTAGCCGGGGCAGGTTGTATCTGAATCCCCAGTTCTTCCAGCTTTTTTGAGACTTTTACCGACGAGCCGGCTTCAACGGTTCCACGCTTTTCTCCTTTCATCCGGTCCCCGGCCACCTTCAATTGGGCAATCAGTTTATCCAGATCCAGTCCGCCATCGGCGGCACGGGCGACATTAAGAGTACGACCCGCCTCCTCAAGGGTCAACCCGAAATCTTTTAAGAGAGAATCAAACCGGGGAGCTACCGAAGGATTTATTATTATGGACGGATACGGCCTTCCCCCGGATGTTCCAGGGGCTGTGACCTGAGAAAAAAATTCGGAAAGCGGGATCATTCCATCCGGATGCTTCTCAAGCAGTTTCCCGATAAATTTTTCCGCATCCGCTTCCGTATATCCGCATTGCCTGAGGAAATCCGCCAGGATATGAATATCATTGCTGTTCAAACAGGCCTTATCCAATGATTTACCCCTTGCAATAAGGCCTTTATTAAGGGCTTCAAGGTAAGCTCCGGTCCCGCTCCCTTCCGGATTATCTGTTTTTATAAGCCGGGCATTTTCGGCACAATTCATGTTTCTGATGCCATCGATCGACTTTTTAATCAAAGAGTCAAAATCTTCGGATACCTTCTCCGGCAGGGAAGGTTTTGAGTCACCTGCCAATCCATTCAATCCATTAAGAAGTAAATTAAGTATTGAGCCGGCAATCATTATGTTCGTATACATGTCGTAAACCCTTTATTTATATGTTTGATAGTACATATAGCAAAGGGCATACCAACATTTGAAAATAATTTTATATACTATTATTACAGTATGTTGTCCGGCTACGCTTCTGAAGCGGCACTTCCGCAGGTATAAAAAAGAGATAATATTTTCCTTATAAAAATAGAAAGAGGGGAAAATATTTCCCCTTTTGAAGAACGTCTTGATATTCGGGCCAGATTGTATTATAAGAATAGATATGCGATTGTTTTCACATACGGAACCATAAAGACGCCGGGATTATTCCTTGTGTGATTACATTGAACCTATATATTCGAAGTACGATGTACGATATTCGATGCAGGGGAGGCTATAATGATTAATGAGGTGAAAAACAATTGGCCGTTAGTGCCGGTGCACACTCCGGATGTTACCGTCCTGCGAAAAGATTCTGCTGTTCAGTTTTCTTCGGAACGCCGTAAGGGTTCGATTGCCTTTGAAAACAAGGCTCGGCACACATCGACTTATTTCTGGGAAAAGGGAGCATTTGTGGATATTTTTGTCTGATCGTAACTGCTCAGGTTTCTGGTTCAAGACCTTCCGCCTTTCTTCATCCTTCAGCCCATCTGCCAAAATAATTACTTTTGACGGACTCATAAAAAATCATACGCGACCGGATTTGAGATTTTTGAGAAATCCCCCAAAAATTCATTGAGTTAGCATGGTTGAACTTTTTACGAACACATTACTTTGCGGCAAGTCCTTCAACAATTCTTGCAGCTTTTTCTCTATCAAGAAAAGACAGAATAGCTCCGACGGTTTCTCCTTTCATTTGGGAAAGCAGCTCAACGGCAAAGTTCCTGTCAAGTTTTCCTATCACTTCAGCCGCACTCTGAGGTTTCATTGCCGAATACGCTTTTATCAGGTGTTTGAGCCTCTGTCCGTCAATCGTTTCTTTTTTGGCCAAATCGTTTTTTATCTCTGCCCTGAGCTTCGTCAGTTTTTCCATTTTAATGCCGATCTCATCTCTGATGGCTTTCAGATCTTCTTCCTGTGTTTTAAGTTCGGCATTCTTTTGTAAAAGTACTGCCAGATCGATTGTTTTATCTTCCCGGACGGCTGCCGGCTGGTCTGTTTTCACTTCTGCGGTTGTCTTCTGTTCCGCGGCAATGGCATTTGTGACCCATAATACGGGGTATAGTTCCGCCCGGAAAATATATAATGACACAAGTATTATTTTTAGAAAGAGCAAAGCTGCGAAAGAAACACAGGTTAATGATTTCATAAGCTTATCCTTTTCTCTCTGATGATGGCTGTTTCATCAAGTTCCTTTTGTTCTTCTTTTTCGGATATCTCCCGATATCGGCAGCTCTGAATTTCCCTTAACGTCTCCAATGTTTTTTTCTTTACTGATTCCTTTTTCAGGAACGTCCTGTGCAGCTGAACTGCCGCCTCTGTTTTTTTCAGGGCAAGATCGCCCGCTTCCTGGTCGTCGTTCAATTTCTGAAAAAAGTGATAATAGTGCCGGTACCGGGCAACATCCATTCCTTTCCGTTTTTCCTCGCTGCATTCTCCCGAAAGTTCTTTGCGTTTCGCAACGATCACTTTAACCGAATTTTCCATCATATTATGCTCGTTTATTGTATTGATTAATTTTATCTGAGCTTTTGTTTCCAGATATTTCCGATAGCGTAATACTTTTTCGAACCTGAAGGAAAACTTTTTCATTTCAATTCCCCTCGAGCAATAAATTCAGCCGCGAAAGGCTCTCATCAAAACTCATCTTTTGATGAATATCCTGCTGGAGGAACGCATTGATCTTCCCGATCATTCTTTTTGCAAAATCGATATCAGGATCGCTGCCGTCAGCATAAGCCCCAATGTTAATCAAGTCCTCGGCATTCCTGTAAGTGGAAAGGATTTTGACCATTTTTTTTGCGCTGTCAAGGTGGCCGGATGCAACGATATCTTTCATTACTCTGCTGATACTTGCCATTACATCTATCGCCGGATAGTGACCACGGTGTGCAAGGGCTCTGGACAGAACGATATGCCCATCCACGATGGATCGGACGGCATCGGCTATCGGCTCGCTCATATCATCTCCCTCGACCAGCACGTTGTATATACCCGTAATACTTCCCTTCTTCTCAATATTGCCGGCCCGTTCGAGAAGTTTCGGCAACTGGCTGAAAACGCTTGGCGTATATCCTTTTGCTGTTGGGGGCTCTCCAGCCGCAAGACCAACCTCTCTCAATGACATGGCCACCCTGGTTATTGAATCCATAAGAAGGAGAACATCCGACCCATTATCTCTGAAATATTCTGCCAGAGCAGTGGCGAGATACGCCGCTCTTATCCTGACCAGGGCGGGCGCATCTGATGTCGATGCAACAACAATCGATTTTTTTATCCCGATCTCACCCAAATCTTTTTCGACGAAATCTCTGACTTCCCTGCCCCGTTCACCGATCAATGCGATTATTGCAACATCTGCCGCTGTATTCCTTGCCATCATACCCATCAACACGCTCTTTCCGACTCCCGATCCGGACATGATCGCCATTCTCTGCCCCTTGCCCACGGTTATCAGGGCGTTGATCGCTCTGACGCCTACATCCATAACTTCCTTGACAATTCCTCTTTGCAACGGGTTAAGGAGATTCCCATAAGTCGGATACTCACCATCCGGCTTTATGACTCCTTTGCCGTCTATCGGCCGGCCGAGTCCGTCAACCACCCTGCCGAGATATTCTTTCCCCACAGGTACAGTCGGCTTGTTGCTTATTTCGACAATTCTGCTGCCCGGCTTTATGCCCCTCATTTCTCCAAACGGCATCAGGAATAATCGCTGGTCTTTGAATCCGACAACCTCCGCTCTTATATTATGCCCGGGTGTGGTTTCGATCTCGCAAAGGCTGCCGACACTGAGCCCCGGCCCGTTTGCTTCAGCAACAATTCCCGCCAGTTTTATGATCCTGCCCTGTAGCCGGAGGGGCCGGCAGGTCTCCAGCGATTCAGTATATTTGCTCCAATTGATCTGTCCGTTCAGGTCAGTCATCTCCGTTTCCCGTATATGCTTCTTCAAGGCATTGGCGGATCATCTCCAGTTGCGTTTCCACCCGCGCATCAACATCCCCGAAGGGGGTTTCAAGGAAACACCCTCCTCTCCTGACTGATGGATTGGAAACGACCTCCATCGATTCCAATTGATTGAACCGCTGGAAAAATTCCGGCCTTAACCGGTCGATATAATCAAATTCCTCAGGATTTATTTTAAGGAGGATGGATCTCTTTTCCGTTGCAAGTTGAATCGCCTTGATGACTGTTTCCCTTATTGTCGCCCCGTTCAGCCCGACCTGATGGTGAACGACCTTTTCCGCAACCGAACAAATAAGTCCAAGTATATCATTTTCATAACGTTTAACTATGTCGGTTCGTAAACGGCCTATTTCATCCAGAAGATTCTCTATGTTCTCAACGATTTTCAGTGCCTTTAAGGCGCCTAATTCCAGTCCGTCTTTTTCACCCTGTGCAAAGCCTTTCTCATATGCCTCCCGTTCCAGCATGGCGGCTTTTTCACGGGATCTCTCCATGATATCATCCGATCCTTCATTTTTCCTGTAGTTACCTTTGCCATCTATTTGATGAAAGACCGCGTTTTCCACTCCTGCGGTTTGAAGCGCCGTAAAAAGTCTGTTTTCGTTTTTTTCCGCGGCGGGAAATGAATCAAAAGGCTTTATTTCATATTGTTTCAACACATAGTCTTTTCTATGTATATTAATGGTATGATCAGACAAATACATCTTCTTTCCCTTTTCCTGAAAGAATTATTTTGCCTTCTGCCTCCAGCTTCTTGGCCGCTTTGATAATCAACTGCTGATTATCTTCAACTTCTTTAAGCCTGACAGGACCAAGGACTTCCAAGTCTTCTTTAAGCATTTCGGCAGCTCTTTCAGATAAATTTGAAAATATTTTTTGTTTCATATCATCAGAGGAGGTTTTCAAGGCCCTTATAATGACATCATTGTTGATGTTTTTCAGAATTTCCCTGAAACCCTTGTCGTCAATCTTTAACAAATCTTCAAACAGGAACATCTTCTGACGTATCTTTTCAGCCAGCTCACCATCCTCTTTTTCTATATGCGACATGATGCTTTTTTCGGTTTTGCCGTCCACCTCGTTTAAAATGCTGGCCAGCGCATCAATCCCGTTGAACTTTTTTGTTGAACTTGTTCCCAGGCTGTTGATCTCATTCTTGATTATCTCGTCAAGGTCCCTGATGACATCGGTCTGGACTTCCCCGATCTGCAATATTCTTAATGCTATATCGGCCTTGATCTCATCCGGGAACAGACAAATAATTTCAGCGGCCTTCTCCTGCGGGAGGTTGGAAAGGATCAGCGCAATCGTCTGTGGATGCTCGTTCTTAAACACATTGATCACGCTTTTTGCCGGAAGATAGGCAAGCTCGCCGAAAGGAGCATTTTCATTTTCCCTTTCAATAGATTTGAAAGCCTCCCTGACCGGAGACTCACCCGAAGATTTATCCGCCACCTGCTTCAAAAACGATTTGCCGGACATATTGATTGACTTGTCATTTTCATAGCTTCTAGCGAATTCATCCATAACCGAATTCAAAACATTCGGAGGAACAAAGGATATTTTCGACATATACCTGCCGATATTCTTGATGGCATTTTCATCTATTTTTTTAAAGAATGAGGCCGTAAATTCTTCACCCATCGCCATCAGCAGAATCGCCGATTTCTGGAGTCCTGTTATTCTTTTGGGATCATTTATGTCTGCGTTCATTTTCTACTCACTTATCCACCCTTTAATAAGCTGTTCGACTTTTTCCGGATTACTTCTTCCCATTTCGAGGACCTTTTCTCTATTGCCTTGTGCGCTTCCCGCGGAAAGCTGCATACTCGGCTGCATGTTTGCCGGAAGTTCCTTAAAGCTGACACCGGTCTCTCTCGGCATATTTTTCAAACCTTTTAACAATGGTCTGACCAGAACAAAAAAGACGGCAACCAGTAAAAGCAGATTGATGATCGTTGTTCTATAATCCTTTAAAAGAGCCTTAAAATCAAAACCATCAGTTACAGTTCCCATCTGACTTTCAGCGGAAACGCTTTCAGAAAAAGGTATTGAGGTAACTGAAATCCGGTCTTCGCGGTCTTCACTGTAACCCATCGCGCTTTTAACGATATCTTCAAACTTTTTTAATTCTTCCTCGGTTCTCTGAATATAATTTCTTTTTACAGTACCGTCCTTCAGCTTTTCCACTTCATATCTTCCGTCAATAACAGCGGCAATCGACAGTCGTTTAACGGTTCCGGCCGGCTTGAATATCACTCTTGTAACTTTATTGATCTCGTAATTAGTCAGAGTATCTTTTTTCTTCTTTCCGTTTTGAGAAACCGACTCGGAAGGAACGACACCGGCCCTTTGATTAATAGTTGTCAAAGCTGCCTCCGGAGATGCATTTCCGGCCTGGGCAGACTCTTCAATATCTCTCTTGCTCCTCACGCTGGTTGACGACGGATCATATTCCTCTTCGTTCATGTTGACTTTGTTAAAATCTATATCGGCTGTTACCCTGACAATTGCATTGCCTGCCCCAATGATCCCCTCCAGCATGCTTTGAACATTTCTGCCGGTTTCACTTTCAACTTTCGACTTAAAGTCCAGTTGGGAATTGTTAAGCATCGCATTTGTTTCGTTTTTATTTCCCCCCTTAAAAATCACCCGGCCTTTTGTATCGACAACTGTTACCTGTTCCGGGTCAAGTCCTTCGACGGCGCTGGCGACAAGATGAATAATCGCGGTAAGTCTTTCAGGGGGCAGGTTTGACTTCAGGTCCAGCAGGATTGAGGCCGAAGCAGGTTTTGCATCTTCGACAAAAAGTGAGTCCTTCGGAAGAACAATAAATACCCTGGAGCTGTTTATCTCCTTAAAACTGCTTATGGTTCTGGCCAGTTCACCCTGCAGGGCTCTCTGATAATTGAGCCCCTGAACAAATTGAGTTGTTTTATAGTCAGTCCTGTCAAATATTTCAAAACCGACCTGGCCATCTTTGGGGAAGCCCTCTCCTGCAAGCCCGAGGCGTAACTCGTACACCTGCTCTGCAGGCACTAAAATCAGGGAGCCGTTTCCTTCAATTTTGTAAGAAACATTTTTTTCTTTTAACTTCGTTATTACGGAGGAGGCATCCTGGGCGGACAGATTGTTGAACAGAACCCTGTATTCAACCTGGTTCGCCAGTAAAAACATGCCTGTGAAAGCTGCAATCAGAAGTAAAACCGTAAAAAGAATGCTGATTTTTTTTGACGGCGGCAACGATTTTATAAAATTTATAAATTGAACCGGAGAATCATTCATTTCATTCGCTCTTTTTATTTGGGCCTTCTGACAAGCCGGTTAAAACTGATGGACTCGTAAAAAGTCCATATTCGGACGGCAAAGTAAAAAACTCATTATGCAAGGCGCGCGAATCTTGAGGAATGAAGCGTAATAATTGGTACGCTGCAATAACGAAAGATGAAGCGCAACACAGCAGAATGACTTTTTACAAAGCCATCAAAACTGCATTCGCATTATTTCCCTATAAGCTTCAATAACCTTATTTCTCACCGATAGAAGCATTCGCATGGATATATCGGCCTTTTGAAGCGCAATCATCGTTGTATGGACCTCTTCCTTTCCCTGGAGGAGATTCAGTATGGACTTATCCGCATCCTTTTCCATGCCGCTCACATTATCGATCGCACTTTTAATAACATTTCCAAAGCCTGTGGGGTCGTTTGAATTTATCCGTTCGGTCCTCTGGAAGCGGGCCGGGGACAAGTTGTCAATTTTTAAGTCACTCATATTATAACTCCTTAGAAGATAGAATCCAGAAGCCAGAATCCAGAATAGAAGCAGTATATGCCTTCATCAATTTACTCACTTCTTCAAGTTGGGACATCAACTGTAATACATCACCATAACCAGGATCTTTAGCCGGCATCCTTTTCATTCTGGCTCCTGAATTCTGGCTTCTGGCTCCTGAATAGTTATGTTTTCCCTATTTCCAGTGCTTTTAGAACCATTTGGCGCGTCGATTTCAGAGCTGCAAGATTGGCCGCAAAGGCGTTTCGGGCCATCAGCATGTTCGTCATTTCAACAACAAGATCCACATTGGGTTTTTGCAGGTTTCCGTCCTTATCAGCATCGGGATGGCCGGGATTATGGACCATTTTAAAAGGCGTTTTATCCTCTACGATTGCGTCAACCCGAACCCCTTCGATTTGTGACCCGAGCATATCGCCGAAGTCATCGATCGGTTCAGCGACCACGGCAATCATTTTTCTCCTGTAAGGCCCGCCCTTTTCGGTACGGGTGGTTTCGATGTTTGAAAGGTTTCCGGCAATAACATCCATTCTTTTTCTCTGGGCAAAGAGCCCCGATGCGCTTATTTTCAGCGAATCTAAAAAATTCATACTAACGCCCTCCCTCTCTGATGACTTCCTTCATTATTGCAATTTTTCTCAATAATGTTTCGGTTGCGGTTCTGTAAACAAGATTGTTTTCCGTCATCTTATTCATTATATTATCGATACTCATCCAGTTGAACCCATTCCATTCCCCGTTTTCCTCGAATGGTTCTATTTCCGGCTCAGATCCGGTATTCTGGCCGATATGATCCGTATGCGTTCTGGCCAAAGCAGTACTTGATTCGGAATTCAGGGCCTGTGCCATGGCGGTTTTAAAATCAATGTCCTTCGCCCTGTATCCTGGTGTCTCCAAATTGCTGATATTGCTTGAAATAATGTTATGCCGCTGTTGTGCTATACTGATTGCACTCTCAAGGGCGCCTGACATATTCTGTAATGACAATTTATCCGGCATAAAATTCCTCCTCTTCCCTCTATTCTCCTGAATTTCAAATACTGCAAATTACATGCCTTTTTACGAAGCCGTCATTTTTTCTCTGTACTCATTGAGCTTATTTCTCAAGGTTCGGACACTGATACCCAGGATATCAGCCGCGTGAGTCCTGTTGCCTTTAGTCCGGTCAAGCGTTTGGAAAATGACCTTTTTCTCCAGTTCTCTCAAAGAAACCTCCGGCATTAATGGATATCCCACAGGTGCAGCCGGCTTGGGTCGTCCGTTTAACAACAGACCTTCTTCGTCGATAATATTTCCCTTAGACATCAGAACCGCTCTTTCGATTATGTTTTCCAACTCCCTTACGTTACCTCTCCACGGCTTTTTCATAAGTGCCAGGATCGCATCTTCCGCCAATCCTTTGACGACCTTACTCTCAATATTGTTATATTTTTTGAGAAAATAATCGGCCAGCAAGGGTATGTCGTCCTTCCTCTCTCTCAATGGGGGCAAATGAATAGGAATGGTGTTTAAACGATAATACAGGTCTTCCCTGAATTTCTCTTCCTGTATCTGTTTTTCAATATCCCTGTTAGTGGTCGCGATAATCCGCACATCGACCGGTATCGATACAGTCCCTCCGACCCTGTCGATTTCCTTCTCCTGCAGCACTCTTAATAATTTTGATTGAAGCTGGTAATCCAACTCACTGATCTCGTCCAGCAGAATGGTCCCTTTATCGGCCGCTTCGAACTTTCCTTTCTTTCGGGCGCTTGCCCCGGTAAACGCACCTTTTTCATAACCGAAAAGCTCGCTCTCCATCAGCGTTTCCGGAAGAGCGGCGCAGTTAACAGCCAGAAAGGGTTTATCCTTACGATCACTGCACTGGTGAATATGTCTTGCAAACAGTTCTTTACCCGTACCTGATTCTCCGTGGATGAATACAGAGGCACGGCTGCCGGCAATCTCTTCGGCGTCACTCAAAAGTCGGTTCATTTCCCTGTTTTTTGTGACGATTGCGTATTTGCCGTTCGTTGCGGATGCAGCCTCAACTGAAGAGGCCCGAAGGAATCCTGAGGCAATACATTCAATCGTTTCAGGTGACAGCGGCTTCATAATAAAATCATTCGCACCCTTTTTCATGGCTTCAACCGCTTCCTTTACGCAAATACCGGACGCAATGAGAATTACCGGAAGAGCGGTATTGACTTCCTTTATCCTCATCAACAGGTCAATTCCGCTCATCTGAGGCAAATTGAGTTCCGAAACAACCATGTCGTATTGACCGTCCGATAGCTTGCCGAGGGCCGCATGTCCATCACTGACGGCACACAACCGGTGACCGGCCCGAATAAAGAGATCGGCTATGGCAGCCGATTCGTTTTTATCATCTTCAACAAGCAACACACGTTTTCCCTGCATATCCGCTGTCTATCTCCTGTTCTTACCGGGGTAAACTTTCCTGAGCATCTCCTCAAACTCTATTGATTCCATCCTTTCTTTGGCAACACGGCTCCATAACGGATCATTAAGTCCGGCAAGCTGGTTGTAGAGAGGAATATAATCGCTTTTCTTATTAAGCGCCTCATAGCATCGCGCAATTGAAAACTTCAGTTTGGCGCTCTGTTTTTCATCTTTTTCAAATGACAGGGCATCATTGAACAGTGAGAGGGCCTCTGCCGGACGTCCGATATGGAAATAGAGGTCTCCAACCTCCTGATAAAGGGATTGACTCTTTTCCTGTCTTTCCGCCAGGGATTGTTCTGCATATCGCGCTACCGCCAGACTCTCTTCATTTAAACCGGATGCCGTTAAGGCCCGCGCCTTATCCATCATGATATATATTCCGTCATCGAGTCCCGGACGGCTTTTCAAGGCTTTCGAGAACATTTCAATCGCCTTGGCGTATTCATTATTTTTATGAAAGACGACACCTTTTAAATGGTAAGCTTTTGCAGAATATTTCCCGGACGGGTAGTTAATAATGAGGGAATTCAGTTTTTCCACTCCATTTTCAGGCTGCCCCTTTTCTAAAAAATATTTTCCCAGATAAAAAAGAAGCTCTTCAGGTTTTTTTTCTTTCGGCAAAAGGGCATCAGCCCTCTGGAATAATTCGGCAGCCATCTCCTGAAATCCCAGACCCTGGTACGCTACGGCAACAGCTATGAATGTCCTCGGAGGCGCAAGCCGCTGAATAGGCTCTTTTTGTTTCTGATATATGTTTAGAATTTTGATGTATTCATCTTCTCCTTTATCCTCGAGAACTGCCTCAAATGTATCGCTCAAAGCGTATACGATTTCCGGAAGCAACTTTGACAGAGGATATTTTTCCAATAAATCTTTCAATATATCCAGACTTTTCCCATTGTTTTTTCCTTTTCGATGAATAATGGCGAGTTTAAGCAACGCATACTCAACCATTGGACTATTATTTTTTTTACTGATCAATTCACGAATCAATTCTTCATATATCTCACGGGGTGATGCAATCGCTTCATCGATAATTTTAAAGGGGGCCGGAATCCCCTCCGTTATTTTCATTTCTCCGCTTTCCTGTTCTTCCGCGAGACGTGTCAGGCTGATAAGTGCTCCTTCCGTTTGCGGGAATCGGGTAAGAACCAATTGATATATTTTTGCCGCCGCATTCGTAAATCCTTCAGCCCGGTATGAATCTCCTATCTTGCTTAACACCAGAGGGCATGTTTCACTGCCGGGACAAATATTATAATACCTGAACAGGTTTTTCCTCGCCTCGGCATAATCTTTTTTCTGGTAATAATTATACCCAAGGTAGAGAAAGATATCCGGATAGCGGTATATATTTTCAGGCCGTTGCGCCAGCCGTGTAAGCAGGGTGATCGATTTATCAAAACTGTTTATCTCAAAAAGCGCTTTTGCCGCGCCTATCTCCGCTTCCGTTTCCGCAAAAGAGCCGCCATAATTTTGAATGATAAGCTCATAAATGGAAAGCGCTTCCGCGTATTTGCCCCTTTGAAACAGCAGATTACCCTTTTGAATCATTGCCTTCACACAGGAAATTTCGTCGGGTTTTTTTTCAATAACGAGGTTAAAATATCCTATAGCCTCATCGTAGCTTTTGACTTTCAGGCAGATATCTCCCACGGACAGCAGAGCATCAGGAGCAAAGTTGGACGCAGGAAACCTGTAAATTGCATCATCGTAATGACTTTTTATCACTGAAAAATGTTCCGAAGGTGTTTGCGAATGCAATTGTTCTATCGATTTCGCCAGTAAAAAGTATGCTTTCTCAGAATATCGCCCTTTAGGATAAGTCTTGATGAGATGTTTCAGGCTTTTTTCTGCTTCAGGCCAGCCCTGCCGCTTGAAAGCCTCTACTCCTTTCAAAAACAGCGCTGTGTCTTCGCTTCCGTCGTTTGTTTCGATCTGCATCATTTTTTCAAGCAGTAAAGCAGGGGTGGACTGTGACAGGTCCTTCGATACTGATACTTCCGTATTTCCGGACGTTGCCTCTTTCACAGAACCGGCATGATTATACTCCGTTTCGTGCGGACCATTATTTTCTTCAGAGACAGATGACTTGTAACCAGTCGGATTCGTTTCCTTAGCGTTCATAATCTTTGCTCCGGAGTCCGTACTGACCCCTGAACCCTGGCCCCTGAACCCTGGCCCCTGACTCCCCTCTCCAAGCATGATAATCAGTTCATGATCGCCCTGCCGATATGTAGACTTAGGAATATCGGAACCTTTCAACTCAAATGCCAGCCTGATCTTATTGGGATGATATTCGACCATGATACTTTTCAAATACGAACTTTTTATAGATCGGTCCACATTTGAGAACGGCATGCCATCGTAATAGAGGTCATATATGATTCTGGGCGGCGCATTCAGAAACATGGTTTTTTCTACCGTCATTTTTCCGACGCTTTTTATGGTGAGGATTGTTCTCTGGTTGTTTTCTGCCGCAGAAATAGAAACAATTTCTTTAAGGTCTTCACCTGTAACGGAGATAAAAGGACCGTCAGCAGCAGCCGATAAATACGGCAGCCCCATAAGCATAAACGTCACTATTAGAATGTATCGGGTATAACAACGATGTTTTCGCATATATCTGGTACAGAGCAATTATTATGCCAATAGCACAGGGTCCCGTACAAAGCTTAGTTCACCGGTTCTTTATAATGATTTTAAAATGTTGAATAGTTGATCTGTTATGAGGTGATATATGGCGGGATGTCATTACTTTGACGATAAAACATATGGCTTCCGGTTGCCGGTTACCCCTGCCCCCTTAACCCTGGCCCCTGCACCCTGACCCCTGGCCCCTATTTTTCCGGCCCCTGCCCCCTGATTATGCGCAGGCTGATTTGGGAAAGTTCTGCTTTTTCATCTTCTCGACAAGCGTGGTTCTTTTAATATTGAGCAGCTTTGCGGCCTTTGCCTTAATTCCATTACTCTTTTCCAGGGCTTCAAGTATGAGCCTTCTTTCATAGACTTTAACCGCATTATCAAGTGAAACAACCTCTTCAAGGGCCGGAGCCGCAGCTTCGCCATGGGAAACCGATATCTCCGCCTGCTGAATATGTTCAGGAAGATCTTCAAGCCCGACGGTCTGTTTCTCACAAAGGACAATTATTCGCTTCATGACGTTTTCAAGCTCTCTGACGTTCCCGGGCCAGTTGTATTCAAGCAAGGTATCCATTGCCGCTGGGCTGAACCCGGCGATCGTTTCTTTGTCCTTTTTTTGAAATTTCTTCAGGAAATAACTGACAAGCAGGGGAATATCGGATTTACGCTGTTTCAATGAAGGAGCCTTGATCATGATCACATTTAACCGGTAATAAAGGTCCTCCCGGAATGTGTTGTTGTTAATTGCGGCCGTTAGGTTTTTGTTGGTAGCCGCGATAATGCGTACGTCCACATGAATGGTTTTGGTTCCGCCGACCCTTTCAAACCGCTGATCCTGAAGCACCCTTAGCAGTTTTACCTGCAATGCCGGGCTCATCTCTCCTATTTCATCCAGAAATATGGTGCCTCCGTTTGCCATTTCAAATCTGCCGACCCGGCTCTTGTGGGCCCCGGTAAACGCTCCTTTTTCATGCCCGAACAGTTCGCTCTCCAGCAAGGCTTCGGGAATCGCGCCACAATTGATAACCACCAGAGGCTTATCGTTTCGGCAGCTTTCATAATGAATCGCCCTTGCAATCAATTCCTTGCCTGTACCGCTTGAGCCTTGGATGAGAACCGTAATGTCCGTATCGGCCACTTTTTCAATCAGGCCGAATATATTCTGCATAGCCTTGCTGGTACCGATAATATTGGTACGCGAATATCTTTTTTTTAACTCTCTTTTAAGCCGGATATTTTCTTCTTCAAGAATCTTGAATTTAAGGGCTTTCTCTACGACCAGGAGAAGTTCGGTTGATGCAATGGGCTTCGTAATATAATCAAAGGCTCCCTGTTTAATCGCCTCCACGGAACTCTTTATGGTTGCATGGCCGGTGAGGATGATACACTTGGTTTTAGGGCACTTGTTAACAACATGGTTGAGTACACCCATTCCGTCCAGATCGGGCATCATGAGATCGGTGAGCACCAGATCATAAAAATTATTCTCCAGTTCCCTGATTCCGGTCACCCCGTCCGAAGCAAACGCCGCTTCATAGCCTTTAACTTTTAAGACATTCACGATTATTTTTGCCTCAGGAAGATTGTCTTCTATGACCAGAATTTTTTCCATATTATTTTACCTTTTTTGTAACTGCTCAGGTTCAAGGGGGCAAAGGCAGAATAGTTACCCTACAAATAATCTCCCCGCTGAAACTTCAAGACGGCAACATGCGCGGTAACCGACAGGTCTCTGACGAATCGTTCAATTTCCCCGTCCTGAAGAACTATTCCCGCAGTCTTCGATTCGATAAGATCAGCCTCTTTTTCGATACGAGATACTATCGGTTCAATATCTTTTAATGTCTTTAGCGGATTACTCAATTCTTTTGCGTAATCATCAAGAAGATCAAGCACTTTATCACTATGGTCAAGCAGATCAGTTTTAGGATCGGCGGAAGTCAGGCTTGAAATAGAGTTGACTTCGGAAAGTTTCCGGTCAAAGATTTGCTTAAAACCCTTATCGTTCGTTATCCCGTCAAAAGCTGACGGCCGTGGATGTCCCACCTGATCTATTTTTTTTATATTCATCATTAGCCCTCCCGCATTTTTGTCCCCGGACTTCATGTTTTTCACCGGTCCCGACGTGAATGATTATACTTAATTCATTGTTGTTCAAAAATAAAGAAAAAATCAGCCAAAAAGTTTTTTCAGTTTTTGTTCAACGATTTCCGCAGTAAACGGTTTTACGATATAGCTGTTTACGCCGGATTTTACCGCCTCAATAATATTCTCCTTTTGAGCCTCGGCCGTAACCATCACAAAGGGTGTGCCCTTCAATTGTTCATCCGCCCGTACCTTGCCCAACAACTCTATTCCCGGCATTTCGGGCATATTCCAGTCACACATGATCAGGTCAAATTTATCGCTCTGGAGCATCTTTAAAGCGCTTTTACCATCTTCGGCCTCAAATATATTGGTAAACCCGATCTGCTTTAGGATGTTTTTTACAATTCTTCTCATCGTCGCGAAATCGTCAACAACAAGAACCTTCATGTTTAAATCCATAATCCGTCATCCTCCATATATCATACAATTAGTCTATTAGGCCTTAGGCTATTAGTTTTTTAGTTTTACCTAACAGCCTACAGCCTTCAGTCTACCCACCGGTTCAGTTACCAATTATAAACTTGCCAGGAGACTGTCGATATCCGCCTGGTCAAGCCCATGCCCAGCCTTCTGGGGGCCGGCCAGCGCAGTCACCTTTTCAGCTATGACCCGCTGCAATTCCTCTTCGGAAATATCCGGATTCTTATCCTTTTCGGAAAGTTTTACTCCGAAACAGATAACCATCTTTTTCAGCTTTTCCTCCATTTGCTGTACGAGAGTCATAATTTTTTTGATCCGTTGGCCGGTCAGGTCCTGGAAGCTCATTTGAGCAAAGATATCAGTTATCAACGCCGTGTTATTATGTTCGGTTGTTTCAATGTAATCGAGCAGAGGCGTTATCGTTTCAACTGTTTTCGTATCAACATCGACCTCAATAAATTCCATATTCTTCCCCGGCACTATCAGCTTTCCTGATTTGAAAGAGGCAATAACACCTTCCATTTTCCTGGTCTGCTCCTGCAGCAAATCGAGATTATCCATGATCCTGTTGGCGGCTTTTTCGGTAGTTTCAATAATTCCCTCAAGCTGGTCGGCTGCTTCGGGGATATATTTTGTCGCCAGATCATTCAGTTCGGGGTGAACTTTAGCCTTGATATCCCGCCTGAAATCAATCACCAGTAAAGCCAGTTCCTTGACCGACCCGGTCATTTCATAAGCAATCTCCTTGAAAAACTGCTCATCTTCATACAGATTGCTTGATGTCACTTGTTTTATAAAATGGACTACCTCCCCTATCTCAGCTTCCGAAAGCTTTCCGTTAACAATATTGATGATTTTCTCTTGCAACCGTCCTGACATTTTATCCTCTTCTCCTTTCCTCTCCTATCGCTCTCCGGCAACCATACCCAGTACCGTCACCCCGATATTATTCAACGGAATCACCTTTTCAGCCGCACCGATTTTGATGGCTTCCTTCGGCATGCCGAAAACGACACAACTTTTTTCATCCTGCGCCACGGTTCGCGCTCCGGCTTCCCTCATTTTCAACAACCCTTTGGCCCCGTCTGCGCCCATCCCCGTCAGGATAACACCGGCTGCATTGCTGCCGGCATATTCGGCAACGGAAGAGAACAGGACATCGGCAGACGGGCGCTGATGATGCACCAGCGGGCCGGTTTTAACCTGAACATAATATCTGGCGCCGCTCTTTCTCAACAACATATGATAATTCCCAGGCGCAATCAGCGCCGTTCCGTTTACAAGCGAATCGCCGTCACTTGCCTCCCTGACGGTAATTGCACTCAGCTGATTCAACCTTTCGGCAAATGCCGTCGTAAAATGTGCCGGCATGTGCTGAACTACAAGAATTCCGGGGGCATTCGGCGGCATTCCTGTCAGCACAACTTTCAATGCTTCCGTTCCCCCTGTCGAAGCGCCGATTGCAATTATCTTGTTGGTCGTTTCACCCAGGGCTTTCGGCGTCTTCTTCTCCGGCATATTTCCTTCAGTATTGACCGATCCGGTGGCTTGCACCTTGATTCCCGCCACAGCCCTGATCTTGTCGATCAACTGCACGCTCATCTCTCCCACGGAATATGCGCTTGAAGGTTTTGACATCACCTCAAGCGCTCCGATGGATAAAGCCTCCATGGCCATTTTTCCGCCCTTTTGCGTCAGTGAACTGACGATGATCACAGGAAGCGGGTAGTAGCGCATTAACTTTCTTAAAAAAGTAATTCCGTCCATTCTCGGCATTTCTATATCGAGCGTTATCACGTCGGGATTTAATTTTACTATTTTATCCCTCGCCACATAAGGATCGGGCGCCGTGCCGACTACTTCGATATCCGTTTCCCTGGAAAGCTCCTCTGTAAACACTTTTCTGACCACGGCCGAATCATCTACAATCAATACTTTTATTTTTTTTCCCATCCAACAACCTGCCTTTTGTTTAGGCTGTGGGCTGTAGGCTGAAGGCTGAAAGTTATAAAAGATCTCGAAAAGCCTATAGCCACCTACAGCCTATCCACCTGATTTACAACTATTCCGGCCGCCATATGGCTATGCTCCGTCTCAATGAAAATGGCTTCGTTATTAAAGCTGTCAAACTGACCGGCCAAGAGCTCGCTTTTATTGATCAATTGAGGAATGCCTATCTGGAAGGCTCCTTTCTCGTCGAATTGTGAAAACATATGCCCGGCAATCATGTTCAGGGCCTCTTTAACGGTATCCTTTTCCTGGTTTTCGCTTACGGCTTTTTCATCAATGCCTAAAAAGTTGGCGGTTATTTCCCTGACTACTTCCTCCGGTATCAACAGATATGAAAATCCTGACGAGGGGCCTGTAAAACCTATGGTTGCTCCAAAAAACGGCTGTTCGTTTGAAAGCCATTCACGCAAGGCAAGCCTTTTCTCATTGATCTGAACGGGCAGAAAGAACATCTTATTCATCACGTCAGAAATCGCCTGCTTCATCGCTTTCATCATTTCCTCTGACATCACGGACCTCCTCTCCCATTAAGCTGCGCAATGCTTTTTTTATATCCTCAGGGAAAAACGGTTTTTTAATATATTTGCTTGCTCCCAGCCGGATCGATTCCTGAATTTTTTTCTCACTTCCTTCGGTTGTTACCATTATCACGGGAATCGAGCTGTGCAGTTCGTTTTTTTTCATCTCGGTTATAAGTTCCAGACCGTTCATATTGGGCATGTTTATATCGGATAAAACGAGATCAACCCATTTATTTGAAAGCAGCTCCAAAGCCTCCCTGCCGTCTCCTGCCTCAAAGTACTCACCGACATCAAAGCCGGATAACTTAATGGTTCTTTTTATAACCGCACGCATTGACGAAGAATCGTCAACAATCAGAACATTAAATGCCATTTTCAATGCCCTCCAGACATATTAATCAGATCCTCAACAGCTTTGATTTTTTCCCAGAAATCGGCAATTGTTTTCTGCAAGTCGATATCCGTAAAATTCAACCGGGTCATTACTTCCTGGTAATACCTGTAAGCGAGTCCGTCCGCCCCTCCGCCGATTCCGACCATCATGCATATGGTATCAGCCAGATAAATAATCGGAATTGAAAGGTCATCCTCGAGCAAAATTTTCAGGGGATCATGATGATTCCTGATAATAAATACCATTTCCGGGCTGAATCTCCAGTTCTCAGCGACCCTGGCGCCTAATTCGGCATGATCAATTCCTATTATCTTCTTTTCCGCTTCAAGAAATGTCAGTCCGTCGTTCTGCACGCATAATACAATTTTTTGAAAAGCTTCTTTGATGTGAGTACTTAATACGACCTTGCCTATATCTTTCAACAGCGCTGATGTGAAAAGACAGGGTATGTTCTTATGATGTTGTTTTTCAGCCAGACTCTTGGCGATGAGTGCCGAGGAAATCGAATATTTCCACAGCTCGCCTTCACTCAGATCATAACCTCCCTGGGCAGAGGTGAAATTTTTTGAGAAGTTTCCCATTATCACGGCGCCGGCTATATTATTCATTCCGAGATAGGCGACCGCCTGCCTGATGGATACGACCTTTGTTCTCAAACCGAAGTAAGCTGAATTGCATATTCTGAGAAGATTCGCGGTCATAGCCTGATCGTACTTGATGACATCGACTATCTCCGCCAGAGAACTGTCAGGATTGGAGATGATCTCCATAAGCCTGTTGCCTGTAGCGGAAACAGGACTCAGAGAATCGATTTTTTGTATGATTTTATCTATATCCATTGTATTTTTCTCAATTCATTGCCGGATATTTTCATCAGGGCTTCGCCGTTTTTTACTCCAAGCTTTAATGTCCGGTTGACGGTTCCTCCAACATCTTCAAAATCAGTCGTGATATTATTTTTCCAGAATATTTTCCTGAGTACGGTGTGGTTACGATTACCGATATTAAACAGCCCTCCCTGGTCGAGGATCTGGGCTCCACCGAGGACCATGACTTTAAGGCGGTTTTTCGCGGCGCCGAACTTGTAGGTCTCTTTAAAAAGAAGCGGTATGCCGGTGTCGCCGAACATGAAAGGATTATTTCTGGCTTTCACCGGATCAAGGCTTGATTCCGGCAGCATATAATGAAGCACTCCGCCCACTTTTACGAACGGATCGTATATCGCCACTCCGATACATGACCCAAGGGCGTATGTAATGATAACCGCTTCCGGGTTATTGCTGACTTTCATGTCTCCCACACCGACTACAAGATCCATTATGATTCCCTGTATACCTTTAGATAGTATCCATCCGGAAAAGAGATAGTTTGTTTGAGCATAACGCAGATATCGGACAAAATTGCCATTTATGGATGGACATTAGATACCATCTGAAATATGCTTCCTATATCAAGGATAAGCCCGACTCTCCCGTCTCCCATTATCACAGAACCGGCCACCCCCTTGATCTCTTTAAGCCATCCACCCAGACTTTTTATGACAATTTCCTCCTGGCCGATCAGCTCATCCACAAGCAGGCACTTTTTCTTTTCCTGGTTTTCAACAACCACGACCAGTTTTTCCCACGGCGCGATCCTGATTTGTTCCGAAGAACCGCTCCCGTTTAACCCGAAAAGCCGGTCAAGACGTATCAGGGGGATCAGAGTGTTCCTGACCTTGATCATTTCACCTTCACCCTTTACGGTAAAATATTCATTCTCCTTTGGCTTGAAGGATTCCTGAATATTCAATGTTGGAATAATATATCTTTCGTTCGACACTTTAACGATCATTCCGTCCACTATGGCCAGGGTAAGCGGCAGCCGGATGAAAAATGTAGACCCTTTATCCGTAACGGACCGCACTTCGACCCTTCCCCTTAACTTTTCAACTTTACTTTTTACAACGTCTGTACCGACGCCTCTTCCGGATATGTCCGTCACCTTCTCAGCGGTCGAAAAACCGGGATGGAAAATCAGGTTGTCAATTTCAGCATCCGACAATTTATCTTCCTGCTTGATCAGGCCGGTGGAGACCGCTTTCTTCAGGATTTTTTCCCTGTTCAACCCCCGGCCGTCATCCTCAATTTCTATAACGATATTACCACCCCTGTGATATGCCTTTAAATAAATGGTCCCCTGTCTCGGTTTGTTTTTCGCTTCTCTTTCATCCGGAAGTTCCAGGCCGTGGTCTATCGAGTTTCGAATCATATGAACCATCGGTTCATAAATTTCTTCCATTATATTTCTGTCTATCTCTGTGTCTTCACCGGACATGACAAGTTGTATATCCTTGCCCGCTTTCCTAGAGAGATCACGCACAAGCCGCAGCATCTTCTGAAAGGTATTTTTTATCGGCACCATCCTCATCGACATGGCAATATTCTGCAGGCCGGATGTAATAAGATTCAACTGGTTGGTGATCTGATCGAGCTTTCTGTCCTTGCTGTTCAGAACCGCCTCATGTTGTCTCAGCATCGACTGGGCGATAGCCAGCTCACCGACCATGTCTACGATACTATCCAGCTTTGTGGTATCTACCTTCACCTGGAGCATATCCGCAGCGCTGTCGGTCCGTTTCTGCTCCCTGAGAGTGGAAACGACAGTCTTCGCTTTTATTTTTTCCTGCTCAACAAGTATCTCGCCTATTTTCTTATCGGGTTCCTTTTGCTGGACATCCAGAGCTGTTTTTATATCCGCATCGGTTACCGTACCTTTTGCAATCAGCATTTCACCCAATAGTTTTTTGTTCTCTGCCTGGACCGGGGAAATAAGTTGTTCGATTTTCAGCTTGATTCGGCTGATATCTTCATTCCCTTCAAAAGGATTATCGGTATCTAGTGAGTCTCTGACGCTTTCGATCATGCCCTTCAACAGGTCCACGCTTTCGAGGATAACATCAACTATTTCACCGTCGATACGCAATTCGCCGTTTCGCGCCTTGTCCAGTAAATTTTCCACTATATGAGCGAATTTATTGATCTTGTTAAAATTGAGAAAGCCTGAAACGCCTTTAACGGTATGGAAGGGTCTGAATATGGCATTGATCGTTTCGACATCCGTTGGATCCTGCTCAAGGTCCATAAGCCGGACTTCAATCGTCCCCAGGTTGTCGAGAGACTCGGCAACAAAGTCGGAAATAATTTCCCTGTCCTCCTGACTCATTTTCGTGGGCGGTCCATTGCCTCCGGAATCAATGGCTTCTTTATTATCAGACGGCCTGTTTGAGGACTCATCCGTTCCTGCGGCCGACGCATCCTTATTAATACCTTTTTCAACGTCCGTATCCCCGGTCGCTTCAGGCGAATCTGATGGATTACGATCCAAATCAATTTTTTTCCCTTTGGCGATATCCCTGACCATTTCCTGCAACGTGGAGATACCTCTTTCAAAGGGCCCCAAATCCTTTCTTTCTCCTAAAATGGCTTCTTCAACATACTGTTTCATCGCTTCTGTTATCGAAGTCAGGGCACTCTCTTTTAACGGTTTCGACAGTTCCATGATAGACTCGATTGATTTTACGGCCTTTCCAAGACCGGAGATATCATCAGCATCAAGCATCACAGTTTCAAGCGCAAGGTTCTCAATTTCCCGATTAAGTTCTTCCAATATCAATGTCATCAGTTCTGTCCTTTTCTTTAGGCTGAAGGCTATAAAACATATAGAAAAGCCTTCTGCCTTCAGCCTATCTATCTTCAGTCTTCAATCTTCAGCCTATCTACCTTTTTTTTTCGAATAGCCTCTCTCTGCTGCTGAAAAACATAAGCGACAATTTTTTCCCTTCCGGTTTCTTCGATGTTTAGAAATTTTATCCCGACCTGACACAAGGGCGCATCTTTTCCCTCTAAAGCGTTAATCCGAATGATTTCGCCATATACATCGATATAGAAGAAGGGTAATTTAGAAAGAACTATATTAGCATGAACGATCTGCCCTTGCTTAACCGGTCTGTCTATACAGATATTCATTCCTGATGCGCTTATATTATTACCGGTTCCTTGCCCTAACCACTCTGAAAATGCTTCATTTTTTGATAACATTGACAAAATACGATCCAATTTCTCATCCATTCTGACAAAAAATTCCGCCACACCGTCATTAATTGCATAACCTGTATCCATATTATCGTTATCGGATCGTGCCCGGCCGATCTTTAGTTTTTCTATATCAGGGTTCAACGGCCGGAAGGTTTTTTCTCTGATTGAATGAAATTCTTCAGGAGTGATAATTTCATATTCAACGGTATATGAAAAATCTCCCCTCACGTCCGAACGCAATTCTCTTTCGTTCGAAATCATCTGCCCCTCCTCTTCCCTGCGCAAATTATTTATTTTTTACACCCGACAGGAAAATAACTGCAATTATTGAATGCAAACTTTGTACCAGAAATCAGTGGTCAGGGGGGCAGGGGTTGGGAGTCAGTTATCAGTTACCAGTTACCAGTTGCCGGTTTACCGGTTACCGGTTGTCAGTCCCTTGCCGAAGGTCCGCCAAACAGTACGGCGGAATCTCGTCAATTATTTGACGTCTCCACCATTTCTTCAGCCAAACCGATTTTGTACCGGAAAACAGGAAATAATTTCCCATGTGACTCATTGTCGTCCCGTTTTTTCCTGTCAGAGCCGATGCGTGTTTCGGGCCGCTCTTCCGGAGCGGTCCGACAAATCATCCTGTTAATCCTGTAAATCCTGTCAGATAAGTATTTGTTGTAGCGCCGTGGCGGAATCCCTGACTACTGGCCACTGACCCCTGCCCTCTGCCGAAGGTCCGTCCGCCATACTGATTGGCGGAAATCCCTGATTCTCTGACCCCTGATCCGGCTCATGGTATAAACATTGCATTGATGTCTTGTCGGATGATCAGCGAAAACGGCTAAGGTGATAAAAAAATGGATATGACTTCAGGACAATTCAAGAAATTCTGCGAACTGGTACATAGTGAGTGTGGAATTAACCTTCACGACGGCAAACAGCAGCTTCTCCAGGCGCGGCTTTCAAAGCGTCTGCGCAGCACAGGCATTGATTCTGTTGCCGAATATCTGACGGTTCTGGAAAACGACTCACAGGAACTGATGAACTTTCTCGAAGCCGTATCCACCAATCACACCTACTTCTTCAGAGAAAGTCATCATTTCGAACATCTCAGGACAGACCATTTAAAGATATGGTGCGCAGCCTCATCAAGCGGTGAAGAACCTTATTCCATCGCGATCTACTGCCTTGAAAAAGGATTCAGGCCCTCCATCGTCGCATCGGACATATCGACCAGAATGCTCGAAATCGGACAAAACGGTATCTATCCGGTTGAAAAAACAAAAAGCCTGCCTCCTCCTGTACTTAAGAAATATTTTCAAAAAGGTGTGGAAAAATGGGATAACCATGTCCGTGTAAAAAAAGAAATAAAGCAAATGGTTACCTTTCAGCGATATAACCTGCTCGTCGATCCGGTACTATCACGGGAATTTGACGTTATTTTCTGCAGAAACGTATTTATATACTTTGATAACGTCACAAGATCCCACATAACAAACAAACTCTGCGGCGCGTTAAAAACGTCCGGCTATTTTATTATCGGCGGAGCCGAAAGCCTGAATACCATTGATCATCCTTTCAAATATATCCAGCCGAGCATCTACAGGAAAATATAATGTAACTGTTCCGGAGACGGGAGAAGTTAACTCTTTGGCATCTAAATTGCTTCATTATATAATGAAGCTCCCCGCCGCAGAGCGGCGGGGTATCTAACTTTACTTGTAACACTATTGTTACAAATTGAACAATTTTAACTGCTGTATCCGGCTA
>JAGVOC010000422.1 GCA_020052975.1 Desulfobacterales bacterium
ATTGAGGTTCCCTCCGATGAGTTCATTCACTGCCTCTGTCAGCATGTGTCTGCGGAATTCAGCATCACTCTCGGCACGCTGTAAAATTGTTTTGCGAAACTGTTTTGTAATCGGCATAATCCCCCTCCTTACTTCTTCTTTTTTCTTTCTGTCTTATATTGCGTCCATAGTGACTGAGCGTTCCTGATGTCTCTGCGCTGGGTTTTCTTCGAACCTCCTGCAAGCAGAATGACCAGCGTATTTCCTTCCCGACCAAAGTAAATCCTGTACCCTGGACCAAAATCAATCTTATATTCCGAAACTCCTTGCCCTGCTGATTCCACGTGAGAAAAATGCCTTGCTCCAATCGGTATAATGCAGTGGCAACCTTGGCTGCGGCCTGAGCATCAAGGTCGGCGAACCACTTTCCAAAAACAGATATCCCATTGAGCAGATATTCGACAACTTTAATTTTACCCACATGTAAATGGTAACACAAAGGTTACTATTAGTCAAGAAGAACCTGCTCATAAATTATCGAGCTTGGTATGTATTTCAATGAGTAGGATTTTCCGTGAAAATGGATAATGCTAAGAAAATAGACCTGACACTCCTCTTCTCTCTCTATCGCTCACGATGCCGTATCTCGTCTGCGGTCATATTGAAATCGAGTTTCCCCTTCATTGATTTTATTTTCTCTACCTTCTTCTTCCTCAGATAGTCGTCGATAGCGATCTTCACTGCTGCTGTTTTGGACCTGCTTTTCGTCTCCTTCATAAGCAAGTCCAGCCTCTCTTTCTCGATTGTTACCGTTGTGCGCATAGTTGCCTCTTTTTTGTGATTATTTTATGCATCATTAAACCATAATTTTATATGATTTTGTTCTATGATTTCTTTTTCTTAAATTGGATTGCATCAGGAATAATCTTCGCAAGAAAAGACTGGAGCTAAACAACTGGTATCACAAAATGTGGTGAGACGGGTCTACAACTCTTTGAGCAGAACGTCGGGAATTCCCTTGCGCTGTGAAGTCCTCTCCCCGGCAACCGGGTGGCCGATAGCGACAACGGCCATAAGCTCCATTTCGGGCGGCAATTCGAGAAGCACCCGCACTTTTTCTGCATTGTTTAATATCTCTCCCAGCCATACGGCCCCAAGCCCAAGGGCATGAGCTGCCAGCAGCATGTTCTGAATGCAGGATCCCATTGCCTGATGGTCTTTGACATCGTTATACATTGCGTTCCTGTCAATAAACACGGCAATACACGCCGGGGCGGACTCAATGATCGTGCGATATTTGGTGAGCCCTGCCAGTTTTACACGGGCTTCCTGCTCTCGTACAATGACAAAACGCCACGGCTGATTATTCAGGCCTGACGGTGCCCATGTGCCGGCCTTGATGATCTCTATCAACTGCGCTTGCTCAACGGGCCGGTCGGTATATCGCCTTACGCTCCGCCGGGTATAAATTCCTTCAAGCAGATCCATTCTTGTTTGCCTCCTGTTGTGCATGGCATACGGCGCCATGGGAGTTCAACAGCCTTTGTGTTTTCAGAATCTTCGTATTTTTCATTTCTATAGAATATAAGGAGACGCTGTCAAAATGAAACCCCATTCAGCCGGATGATCCATAAGGTATGAATCTAACCTGGTAGGTATTTCAACGAGCAGGATGTTCCATGAAAATGGATAATGCTAAGAAAAGAGACCTGCCTGTTTTATTCTTTCTTTAAGGCGCCATTTTGGCACCTTTAGGAGTACAATGGGATCATATATTTATTGTTGATAGTTTCGATTTGTCAATATTAAAGAATTGACCCCTTTTGAATTCTTGCCTTTTGAATTCTCGTGTAAATCTTGAACCTATCATTGATAATGATCCGTTAATTTTTGCCTCGTTTATTACAACTTCACCATCATACTCAGCCCCATTACCAATATATAAATTTTCGCCTACATTTAACCTAGACATAATCAGCTTATCCTTAAATTTAGAGCCTGCGAGAGAAATCGAGTAAGGGGTTTTTAATGAGCTCAAATTGACATAGGAATCAAAACGAGAATTAGTTAATATAAGTTGATGTTCCAGATTTGAGTTTGAGAGGTCAAGTGGTTTGTTAAGCCAAGCACCAATAATCCGAATACCTTGGTGAGGTATAGCTCCACTATAGGGTTCATGCAAAATGATTGTCTCCAAGAATTCTGAGGTAAGTATTCGGTTTTCAGGCCACTCTTGGGATTCCTTTGGGTAAAGTGTGCCACCATAACTATTTTCTTTATTAAAGTCTGCTACTTCATTTAAACAAATCTTCTTCCATACCCATTTTTCCTGAAGACTCCAGCTTGGAAGCGCCTCCACATGACACGGTTCGCCTGGTATTGTTGGAATGCCTTTCATAAATCTATATCCATAGTGTTTATTTTGATATGTAATCTACACCATTATAGCAAAATCCTATTGTGAGCATTACAGGAAGGAGAACTAAACCGCTGCGCGGTGGTAACGGGTCGTCAGCGTTTTGTAGAAAAGGTAGAGCTTTTTCCGAGTTGGAGCGAAAAACTTGGCGAAAAACTTGGGGTCAGGCTTTCAGTTATGCATTTAGGCTCTCCCTCACCCTCTGCAATGCCCCGCACCAATGCCGTCAGGAATCATCGTTGTTTGTCATATGCTGGATTGAAGAGTTGCAGGTGAACATTGGAAAAAATTGGATACCTATTTACTTCGATAGGACTACTGTGTTCTCTCTCTTCCACTCGCAATATATTTGAACACGGCACATTTATACCGGTCTTGTGAACTTACACCTTGGATATTCACTGCATCCCCAGAAAGGCTCTCCTGCGGAAACCCCTTTTTTAGATACGCGTTTGATAAGCTGCTTCCCGCAGTGGGGGCACACGGTTGTAGATTGATGCCGGTCGCGCAAGGAGTCAAGGTGAACCCGCTTAGTCAGAGATGGATCACCTTTGAGCACAAGCAACTTAGCCTCAATATTCGTGACCTGCGCTGGTTCAAAACATTTATTGCTAAAACTTTTCACATAAGGTATGAGTCCGCTATTCAGAACATTTGAAGGCATTGGCGTCTTAAATTTGGCATCCCCTATGAAGAAAACCACCGATCTGAAAAGCCCCTGATCAATCACTAAGTACTCGGCCAAGCACCGAACATGTCTGTAGTTTTGTTTCAGCGGGTTTTGAAATTGCCTTTTATTACCATAAACTGATTGAGTCCACTTATCATTTTCCGGTGAGCCGAATATCCAGCCCTTGATGTTTTTAGTCTCTATAACAAAAATGCCATATTCTGACACAAGCACATGATCAATCTGGGTCGTGCCGGTTGAAGACGGAACAATTACATCATCAATCCGTCTATATTCGTTCTTATCTAGTAGCGCCCACATCCCGGCAGAGGTGATCTTTTCCCCGAACCATCCCTTAACCGCGTTAAGTTTAAAAAGCATGACTATCGCTAACAATAAAAAAGCTATTAGTACAGTAGTCATTGGGCGATCTCCATTTTTGGGATTAGAATAGGACATATACAATGAGATTGCAAATGACAAATTGTCATGACAGGAAGAAAGTGGCAAACCAACCAGCAGAATTATTCATAGTCAAGGCAACAGAGCCAGGTCTGCATATTTGACGCAGAATACCTTCATAATCTAAGGTGCAGAGCATAATGGTATGAAGTCACAAAAGCAATGGAAGTAATAAGAAAAAAATGTCGGGTCTATTTTCTTAGCATAGAGGATGAAGAACGTTTGCGTATGAAAAAATACAGGGAGAAAATATAGTGACAAGAGGATTGGTTATCGTACAAGGATTTAAACCCCGGACACTGCGGATATAGAATGCCCTAATTTTTCAATACATCGGGAATTTCTTGGGTAATGACTGACTTTATCTGCTTCGCCCATTTTTGCGGGAGTTTCTCCAGATATGCAAGCGCCTTTTTTGATAAATTGGGTTTCTTAAACACTTCCCTCAGGATTGCAAGGGCCTGCATCAGATCCTTTTCCTTTTTTGCGCCGGATTTCCGGTATTTTGATACGAGTATTTTGTGGTAGGCCAATGTCCACGGATTCGGGATGGAAAACGCTGTGCCTTCAGTATCAATTTTCATGGGATTATCAAAGAGCATCTGGAGGAATCTTAATGGTGTCGCACGTATTTTCAGGGCCTTTATGTCTATGGCTTTATCGGTTCCTTTCCCTTTTTCAGGAGTAAGGAACTCAACTTTAAAGATGCCATTACTGAAATAGGTAGAGCCGTCGGGATTAAATCCGATCGCGAATCCTAATGGCTTAAGCACTGACTCAATATCCGCCTCTTTGCCTCTGTAAGGCGATGAGATGAGAAAATCAATATCCTGTGTTCTGATTGTTGGGAGATTGAATCCCATCGCTTCTTTTATGAACGGCAGGCAGTATGAGCCGATGAGAACAGTGCTGACGCCCTGCTGTGAAAATAATCGTATAATCTCATCTGCCGTAACTCTCTGGATGTCTATTGCCTTTGCGATAATGCCAAGGTTTTCTGTAATCTCCTTCCTCTGTTGTTCAAGCTGTCTGCGCCGGATTATTTGCTTTCGC
>JAGVOC010000291.1 GCA_020052975.1 Desulfobacterales bacterium
AATGAACTACTTACAACACATTTGCAAATTTAAGTTACTTGGAAGTCAGGAAACTCTTTTTCTTGTCATTCCGGCGGACCCCGTATCAAGTACGGGGCAGGCACCGGAATCCAGTAAATTCAAGCACTTCTTTGTTGACCTGAAGCAATAAATTTGCTAGAAAGGATACCCTGCGATTTTTTCGAAAGTAATAATGAAGATTTCGGGGAGTAGTTTTTTTAAAGAGGTAGCGGTGTTCATGAAACCTAATAACAAAATTATTCCCTCAAAAAGCAATGGGCATCCATTGCGCATATGTTTGTTGACTTATCGGGGTAACCCGACGTGTGGTGGGCAGGGCGTGTATATCAGTTATCTCAGTCGGGCTCTTCTGGAATTGGGTCATAAGGTGGACGTCATGTCGGGGCCGCCTTATCCCGAATTGGCAGAGGGCATCACCCTTCGCAAACTTCCGAGCTTAGACCTCTACAATATCAATCATTTGTTTAAAGTTGAAAAGTTGAGCGATCTGAAATCACCGATTAACCAGTTGGAATTTCTGGGAATGAGTTCGGGAGGTTTTCCTGAGCTTTTTACCTTCGGCCTGAGGGCTTATCAGTTTTTGCGGAACAAACGAGCCGACTATGATATTGTCCATGATAATCAATGTCTCTCATACGGCGTTTTAGGCATTCCAAAATTATTGGGGATTCCTACGGTAGCTACTATTCATCATCCCATTACCGTTGATCGTAAAGTGGCAATTGAAGCCGCGAAAACATTGCGTAAAAAGATCGCGATCTTGCGATGGTATTCATTTCTGAGTATGCAAAGAAGGGTGTCAAGGCGGTTACGTCACATTATTACCGTTTCCGAGTGTTCAAAAAATGATATCAGGAAAGATTTTAAAATTCCGGAGCATAAATTCAGGATTGTTCCCAATGGCATTAATACGGATTATTTTTATCCACTCCCCGGTGTCAAGCGATTACCCCATCATCTGCTGGTTACAAATAGCGCTGATACACCTTTGAAAGGCCTTAGATATTTGCTCGAGGCGGTTGCAGCTGTTAAGAAAAAACGAAATATTCATTTAACGGTTATCGGTAAACCCAAGCAGGGCGGTACGGTTGAGTACCTGGTGAAGAAATTAGGCTTGACGGGGTGTGTAAAATTTACCGGCAGGATTGAACATAAAGACTTTGCCCGGTATTATGCTGAGGCAACCATGGCGGTGATTCCATCTCTGTATGAAGGATTTGGCATGCCGGCGGGTGAGGCCATGGCATGCGGGGTTCCCGTAATCAGTACAACAGGCGGGGCATTGCCGGAAGTTGTCGGGAATGCGGGAATTCTTATTCCTCCTGCAGACAAAGAGGCTATGGAAAGGGCGATCATTGAGCTTCTGGATGATCCGGAAAAACGCAATCGCCTCGGTCAGCTCGGTTTAGAGCGCGTAAGGAGTTCCTTTACTTGGAAGCATGCGGCTCAGAAAACAGTCGACGTGTACAAAGAAACGATCAATGCTTACTGTTGATTTTAAGAAGCTAGATATTAAGCCGGGATTCAGGATTCTTGATGCCGGTTGCGGCACAGGACGTCATATTTGCGAAGCCTACCGTTTCAAGAATGTCGATGTGATAGGCATCGACTTGAATATAGAAGATCTTAGAAAGGCAATAACCATGTTATTGCATATGAATTTGGAAGACCCTGTTGGCAGCGGCTTATGTATCCTGCCCATAGCGGACTTAATAAGGTTGCCTTTCAAAGACGAGGTGTTTGATCTGGTAATATGTTCGGAAGTTCTCGAACACATTCCGGATAACGTTGCAGCCATCAAGGAGTTGATTCGTGTATTGAAGCCCGGCAGTAATCTGGTTGTTAGTGTTCCAAGGTTTTTACCGGAAAGAATATGCTGGGCCGTATCGGAAAATTATCACCAGGAACCGGGAGGCCATATACGGATTTATAAGAAAAAAGAATTAAAAAAAATGCTGGAAGATGCAGGTGCCAGATGCTGGGCAGTTCGTTACAAGCATTCATTGCACGCACCTTACTGGTGGTTGAAGTGCTTTGTGGGTCATAAAAATGAAGAGTCCCGAGCTGTCAACCTGTATAAAAGATTTTTGGAGTGGGATATCATAGAGCATCCTTCCTTGACCAGATATTTAGATAAGTTGTTAAACCCTTTCATTGCCAAGAGCGTGGTTTTCTATTTGAAAAAAGGATAGTGAAATGGAATTGAATTTATCTCCAAGTGTTGAACAGACGACAGTTGATATTGAGGTAATAGCTACGTTTATTGCCGGTATTCAGAAAGAAAATGGGGAAATTCCATGGTCCATTGGTGGCAAAACTGATCCCTGGGATCATGTTGAAAGCGCTATGGGGCTTTCTGTTGCAGGGTATTTGGAAGAAGCACGGAGGGCATATGAGTGGATGGTGGAATCGCAACTGGAAGATGGAAGTTGGTGGGCGGCTTATCGTGATGGTTTTCCTATTGACAGAACCAGAGACACCAATATGTCATCATATATTGCGGTAGGAGTTTATCACTATTATTTGATTACGAAGGACATTTCTTTTTTGAAAAGGATGTGGCCTACGGTAAAAGCGGCAGTTAATTATGCGATAAGTCTCCAGGCTTCTACAGGAGAAGTTTATTGGGCAAAGAATGCCGATGGTGTTGTTGATTATATGGCGCTGCTGACGGGATCGAGCTCTGTTTATATGAGCATTAAATGTGGCTTGGCTATTGCCGCTCAGTTGGGGGAAAAGAAGCCCGAATGGGGAAAAGCTTTTAAAAAGTTAGGTTGTGCTATTAGAAAACGTCCCAATTCGTTTAACATGATAAAATCACGTTATTCAATGGATTGGTACTATCCTGTTCTTTGTGGTTCCATGACAGAGACAGATGCCAGAAAACGGATTGAAAAATATTGGCATAAATTTGTGGTGCCAAATTGGGGAGTAAGATGTGTCTCGGACCGACCATGGGCAACAATGGCTGAGACATCAGAACTTGTATTAACGCTTGCCGCTATAGGTGAATATGAAGAGGCGGAGATCGTCTTCAGTTGGCTTGGTGATAAAAAATATGATGATGGCTCCTACTGGATGGGTGTGACATTTCCCGATGGGGTCATCTGGCCGGAAGAAAAAACATCTTGGACAGCCGGTGCAGTACTTCTTGCTTATGACGCTCTCAATGATTTAACAGATGCCAGTGTTTTGTTTAGCCACCAATTCTGGAGTGATCAAGGGTTAGGATCGCCTGCCCGTGCAAAAAATATCCCCCCCATAAAGAAAGAAAAAGCCAGGGAAAGGCCTTTTTCTTACACAAGTTCAACATTCGAAGATGTCAAAGGTTAATTTCCATTGAGAAGAGATCATCGTCCTTATGTCCTCAAACACTTGGATGTTATCTTCCAGAGGTGGTACGCGGACTATTTTTTGCGGCCTCAGTTTTACCATCTTGGCAAGGGTGTATTATTTATGAAACCATGGCATGTTGAGGTCTTTGGGTGGCCTATTGAGCTCGGTGATTATGCAAATGTAATTGCAGCGCCGGATAAAAAGGTCAGACTTACTGTTTGGCCGAACATTGAACAGGAAGGCAAAATAAAAATTGGTAATTATTGTTTAATCTGTCCTGGTGTTCGTATTAGCGCTGCTACGGAAATAACGATAGGGGATAGCTGTATGATGGCGCAAAGCGTCTATATTACCGATTCTGACTGGCATGGAATTTATGATCGCAGTCTTTCCATCGGACAATCCGTACCTGTTAAAATCGGGAATAACGTGTGGTTTGGAGATAGTGTTATTGTAGGTAAAGGTGTCCATGTTGGAGATAACAGCATCATTGGAGCGGGTTCCATTGTGGTGAAAGATATTCCTCCCAATGTTATTGCGGCCGGAAACCCTGCGGCCGTTGTAAGAAACCTTGATCCTGCCAGGCATATAAAGACCCGTGCCGAATGGTTTGCCGATGTTGAAAAACTTGCCGCTGAATTCAGTGAAATTGACCGTGAGCTATTGAAGGAAAACACATTTTTTGGATGGATACGGTCAATTATTTTTCCGAAAAGGAATGATTAATCATTATATGGGTGTTTGTTCATGAAAGTGGCCGTCATAGCCCCGCCGCATCCGTTGGAAGAAGCGCCGCCGCTGGGCGTTTCTTATGTCGCGGCTGCTTTTGAAGCGGCGGGATCCAAAGTAAGGATTTTCTCTTTAAACCAATTAGTTAATTCTCTATCCGTTACTTGTTTGTATAACGACCGCTTTAGTATTCCCAGGGTATTGATCATCGGTAATTCTTCAAAAAGCCCTGATGAAAGCGCCAGTTGATAGATAAAGTAAGGTGCTTGACCTCCTTTTGAGGGATCGGGGAAAATATCGTGAATAAGCAGGTAACCACCTGGGAGGAGATGAGATGTCCAACTTGTATAATCTGTAAAGGCGGCTTTGAATGTGTGACTGCCGTCAATGAAAACCATACTCAGAGGCGTTTTCCAGCAGCGAGCGGCCACTTCTGATTTTGCTACAATGGCAACAACGGTATCTTCTAAAAGAAGTTCACAAACAATTTCCCTGAATATTTTAAAGGTATCTATTAAGCCGGAATCCTTATCGAAGAGTTCAGTATCGAAGTATTCCTGCCCGGGTTGTTGTTCTTCGGAGCCCCGGTGGTGATCAATTGAAAAGAGGATTCCCCCATTTTTTTTGCAGCCCAGGCCTAAGTAGGCAGTTGATTTGCCGCAGTAACTGCCAATTTCCAAACACGGGCCAAACTGACTTGCCTCTTTTGCCAAATGGTACAATTGTTCAGCCTCATCATCGCCGAGAAATCCTTTTAGCTTTTTTGATTTTAAATGTCGGATATCCATTATCAAAGCCTTTCATAGATATTAAAGGTTAAAGATTCATCCAGTGAGGGTGATGCTTATATCCTTCATTTCAGTAAAATACAAGAAATTGTCAATGTTTGGATAGGCAAGTATTTTGTCTGAGGAATATTTCCCCAGATAGTGTAACATCTTTTCTGTAAATTCAATAAAGGGTATAATTCTCAATGGAAAAACACAATCCCCGAAAGGGAGAAAGGAGAATTATACCCATGAGAGAGCATATCAAAAAAGACAAAAGAAGTCATTGAAAAAGAATTGAGAGAGATGAACCATATTCAATCATTAGTGGAACTTGCCCGTATTGGCGCCAGAGCCTGTCCTGAACTTGATTCAGGGATGATGTTGCAAGTTGCCCTTGAAGAAGAACTCAAAGTTTTTCTGGGAAGAGACTACTCACCCCCATACTCACTGGAAGAGGATACGGACTACCAATGTTGCGGAGGAAAAGGGGGAAAAGGGGGACGACCTGGAAAAGGGGGACGACCTTAAATAATTAAATATCTACACTGCTCAATAAAGTTATTTACGAATTTAAGGTCGTCCCCAAATCGTCCACACAAATCGTCCACCAACTTATCGATGAACAAATGTATCCGATCAGCCCATGCTTCGGGAACAGGATATTTGGTGCAGAAATCCAGAAAATATCTGAGCCACTTTTTATAGTC
>JAGVOC010000080.1 GCA_020052975.1 Desulfobacterales bacterium
ATAGTGTGCCATTTAATCCTGAAATCGCCTTTTTTGAGTCGTTCTCTGTCCCCATCTCAACAAAACCAAATCCTTTAGATTGTTTTATTTTTACTGATATAATTTCTCCGTAATCTGAAAAGAGAGTCTTTATGTCTTGTTCAGTGGCATTCGAAATATTGGAAACATATATTCTTTTCCCCATTACCTCTCCTTGTACTTAAATTGTGATATCCAACTTTTATAGAGAACAGCTAGTGTGGTGTCCCATAATTAAGTTGTCATTCCGAACTTGATGCGGAATCTCGCTTTTCGTATGAAAAAAGACCCTGAAACAAGTTCAGGGTGACAACAAATGTCTGGATATTTATGGGACACAACACTAGTTATCGACCAGGCCGGCAAGGTGGTCGGAATCCCATATGTCAATTTCTTCAAGCAGTTCCGCCTTTTTCGCCTCAATTTCTTCCTTTTCCTTGCTCCAGTCGAGCGGACATTCTTTGGCAAGTCTATCGTTCATCTCCGAGAGGTGTTCTATAAGCGCGTGTAAAGCGGCAATCTGGGGCGTCAGCATCTTTTTCTTCGTGTCTTTTGTCTTTTCGACTGCCTGCATGATGTCATACACCTTCGCCTTAAGGGAGGTGATTTCAGTCTGCATCATTCCGCAGAAAGAGGTTGCATCCATGGCTAATCCTCCTTGGTACAGGTTTACGGCTTTATAGTCTGCACAGGAAAAATTTGTTTTCGAACAAATTTTTCCTCCGCCATTCATATTTTACCATTCTCTCTCTCTGTTTCCATAATTTGCCTAGTTGATCATCTTTCAATTTGTTAATTCTCATTGGAAACTGACCCTTCTTCTCACCCAAAATTGACCCCTTTCGCGTGTGTGACGTGCTTCTTCCTACAACGCACCTATTTTTGCCTTAACAAAGATGCCGCATATATATACAAACATTGTTGCAGATAAAATACGATTTATGGGAAAAAGGGTTCATGGATAAAGAACTCCGAATACTGATCCCAGAAGATGTTCCTGCCGACGCTGAATTAGAAGAGTATGAATTAAGAAAAGCTGCATTGGTATTCAATGGAGATTAACAAATATATTTACTCCTTGAGGTATTGCCGATGTTCTGATTCGATAAAGAACAAAAATTGAATCGACAGTTTAATATGTTTTTTGGTATATTTTTCTTATTAAAGAATATACTTTATGGTGAAAAATTAAAAAGGGTGACGATGGGTAAAAAGAAGACTGCTCGGATCAAAAGGGGAGTTTCTGCTTCAAAAGGATCTCTCTCTACTAAGAAACATGCAAAAATCACTTCTAAAAAACGTAAGGACCTCTCTGGTCAATCAAAATCATCCCTCCCTGCGTTAGAAGAAAAAAAACCAGTTGCAGAATTTCCTGTTGTCGGCATAGGCGCTTCAGCAGGCGGTCTGGAGGCACTGGGAGCTTTTTTCGCCCATATGCCGCCGAATGCAGGCATTGCCTTCGTCATTATCCAACATTTAGACCCTAAGCACAAAAGCCTCATGGATGAACTTTTGAAGAGGCATACTTCAATGAGTATCTTACAAGCAGAGGACGGGGTAACACTTGCCCCCAACTCTTTATATCTGAATCAACCGGATAAGGATGTCGGAATCTTCAATGGCAAGTTCCATTTGACAGACCCTGTGGAGACTCTGCGGGTCAGACTGCCGATTAACCACTTTTTCCGCTCTCTGGCAGAAGACCAGGGCAATAAAGCGATCTGCATCATCCTTTCCGGAAGCGGTTCAGACGGCACCCTGGGGATGAAAGAGATCAAAGGTGAAGGCGGGATGGTTATGGTACAGAATCCGGAACAGGCACACTATGACAGCATGCCAAGAAGTGCCATAGAAACAGGTCTTGTTGACTATGTCCTACCGGCAGAAAAGATGCCCAAGGAACTCATCGGATACATAAAACAGCCCTATGTAAGGGGATATAAGGTTAGTCCCGGAGCTGAAAACCTTGATGCTATCCAGAAGGTATTAATGCTGGTACGGTCCAGGACCGGACATGATTTCAGCCACTACAAACAAAATACGATACACCGCAGAATAGAACGCCGCATGGCGCTCCACAATATAACCGATATGCGGAATTATGTCCGGTATCTTCAAGAGACCGCCGCTGAAGTTGATGCCTTGTTTAAAGACCTCATTATCGAAGTGACCAGTTTTTTCAGGGATCCTGAGGCATTTGAAGTCCTTGGGAAAAAAATCATCCCGGCTATTGTAAAAGACAAGAAACCTGATTCTCCAGTACGGATCTGGGTTCCGGGCTGTGCCACCGGTGAAGAAGCCTTCTCGCTGGCCATGCTTTTTCAGGAGGGCATGGACAGGATGAACAAGCACCTGAATGTCCAGATATTCGCCACAGATATAAACAAAGAGACTATTGAACAAGCCCGTATAGCCCGATTCCCCGAGGGCATCGCAATGGATATGCCCAAAAAGTGGGTGAAACGATACTTCATGAAAGAAGACAAAGCATACAGGGTCAAGAAAACGATTCGCGATATGGTAGTCTTTGCGGTCCAGAACCTCATCTCAGACCCCCCCTTTTCAAAACTTGACCTGGCAAGCTGCAGGAATGTACTGATCTACATGGATTCAGTGCTGCAAAAGAAGATAATCCCCTTATTCCATTACACCTTAAACCATAAGGGTTATCTTTTCCTGGGCTCTTCAGAAAGCATAGGGGAGTTCAGCGGTTTGTTTTCACCGGTTGATATAAAGTGGAAGATATTCCAGCGCAAAGGAATTGCTATCGGAAAGGTGCCGGATTATCTCCATGCTCTGCCTGAGGAGACTTATCCGGCATACCTGAAAACGCCGGAAGAACCTGCGCTCAAGGAAATGAATGTCCGGGAGATTGCAGAAAGGCTTGTCCTTGACGAATATGCCCCTCCCAGCGTTTTCATCGATGAGAAAAATACTGTCCTCTATTTTCAGGGTGCAACCGATCGGTATCTGACACCGCCCTCCGGTGAGCCAAGCTTTAACCTTATCGCAATGGCACGCGAAGAGATTCGGTACCAGCTCAGTGCAGTGCTCAAGAAAGCCGCCAAGCAAAAAAAGGCTGTCGTCCGCGAAACACTCCAGTTGAAACACAAAGAAGGATATCAGACTGTTGAGGTGGTAGTACGTACAATACTTCAATCAACCCTGAAACAGCCAATAAAGATGGTCATATTTGAAGAGAAAATGCCTCCTGCGGATAAGGGCTTGAAGAAGAGAAAGACTGCCGGGGCTGTAAAAATTGATATGAGGGTAGCAATCCTTGAAAAAGAGCTTCAGTCAACAAAAGAGTATTTACAGGCGACCATTGAGCAGATGCAGACAACCAATGAAGAACTGAGGTCGGCAAATGAAGAGTTGCAGTCAACCAATGAGGAATTACAGAGCACCAATGAAGAACTGGCAACCTCCAAGGAGGAACTGCAATCGACGAACGAGGAGCTGATCACGGTAAACTCAGAACTTCAGGACAAGATCGAAGCTTTGCTGCAGGCCAACAGCGATATCGACAACCTTCTGGCCAGCACAGACATCGGGACCATCTTCCTGGATAATGATCTCAGGATAAAGCGGTTCACCCCGGCCATTACGCACTTCTTTAACCTTATCCAGACAGATATAGGCCGTCCTATCAGCGATATCACTTCAAAAATCCCATTGGTCAATATTTCCCAGGACGTCCGGACAGTGCTGAAGGATTTGCAAAAAAGGGAGTCGGAGATGCAGACCGAAAACGGCAAATGGTATTCGATGCACATCCTGCCCTACCGGACAACTGAGAAAACCATTGACGGTGTCGTGATCACGTTCGTAGATATTACAAGGCTTAGGAAGGTAGAGCAACTGAAAGAATATGCACTGAAGTATGCTGAGAGCATTGTGGATACCGTGCGGGAGCCCCTTGTGATTCTTGATGAGCGCCTGAAAGTAGTATCAGCGAACAGTTCTTTCTATAAGACGTTTAAGTCCTCACCGGAAGAGACTGAGAATATACTTATCTATAATCTTGGGAACGGCCAATGGAATATACCCAAGCTTCGTGAACTCCTGAATGAGATTATCCCCAGGGAGAAGTCATTCAATGACTTCAAAGTCGATCACCATTTCCCGGTCATTGGACAGAAGACGATGCTTCTCAATGCACGCATGATCGATCAGGCAGACCAACGAAAGCTTATCCTCCTTGCCATCGAGGATATTACAGGAAAAGAACCGACTGAAGCAGCGGGATAAGAGAGAAAGAGAACAGGAAATGAAACCAAGAAAATCAGCACAAAAAGAGGCTGGTGAACTTCGTAAACGTGCAGAGAAGAAATTAAAGGCCAAAATACCCCCACCCAAGGTAATGTCTGATAAAGAAACCCAGCAGTTAATCCATGAACTGCAGGTGCATCAGATCGAACTGGAAATGCAGAATGATGAACTTCGCAAGTCACAGGCAGAGCTTGAAGAATCCCGTGCCCGGTATTCTGACCTCTATGACTTTGCTCCGGTCGGCTACTTCACCTTTGACAGAAGCGGGCTGATACTGGAAGCAAACCTTACTGCTGCAAAGGAATTGGTTAAAGAAAGGAACTGGCTTCTGAACAAACCATTCCGAACATATGTTGTTACCGAAGACAGGAATATATTTGATCAACACCTTCAGAAGGTTATTTCAAGCGAAAACCGGCAGACCTGTGAGGTAAGACTCAAGAGAAAAGACGGTACCCGGTTTTATGCGCAAATGGAAAGTATGTCCGCCAATGATTTAAAGGGCAATACTCTCTGCAGTGCTTCAGTAATCGACATCACCGAACGGAAAAAAGCCGAAGAGCAAATCAGGAAATTCAACGAAGAGCTCGAACAAAAGGTAATAGATCGCACCGCAGAACTGGAAACCTCAGTCAAGGAGCTGCAGGATTTTAGCTATTCAGTTTCCCATGACCTGCGTGCGCCACTCCGGCATATCAACAGCTATGCAGAATTGCTCAATGAAAGCCTTTCCAGCCCCCTTGATGAGCGTGGACAGCACTACCTCAAGGTAATCTCTGATTCAGCAAAACAGATAGGCATATTAATGGATGCGCTTTTAGAATTTGTGCGGATTGGCCGTGCTGAAATGTCAAAAACAACAGTCAATCTTGATCAGCTTATAGAAGAAGCCAAAAACTCGCTGGAAGATGAGACAAAAGCACGGGACATCCTCTGGAAGGTTGATCAGTTGCCCGAGGTCTACGGCGATCCTGTCATGCTGAGGATTGTCTTTGCAACCCTTATTTTAAATGCTTTAAAATTTACCCGCACACGACCACAGGCAAAGATTGAAATTCGATGCACTACCAAGAGAAATGAACTCATATTCTCTGTGAAGGACAATGGAGTCGGCTTTGACATGCAGTATGCGGACAAACTGTTCCGGGTATTTCAGCGCCTCCATCCTGCCAAGGAGTTTGAGGGTATCGGGGTCGGTCTGGCGAACGTCCAGCGCATTATCCAGAGGCACAACGGCAGAACATGGGCAGAAGGAAAAATCGGGAAAGGAGCGACGTTTTACTTTTCGCTGCCGAATATAAAACAAGAAAAACAAATATCCCGACTGAAGGCTGATAGGGAGTAAAAAGGTTGGATATATGGCGGAACTGAAACGAATCCTACTGGTAGAGGATAACCCCAATGATGCGGAACTGACGTTAATGGGATTGGCTAAACATAATCTTGCCAACGAGATTGCAGTAGCCTATGACGGTGTTGAGGCGATTGATTATCTTTATCGACAAGGAAAATTTGCTGGCCGACCAGAGGGCAATCCTGTAGTTATACTCCTTGATCTCAAGCTTCCCAAAGTAGATGGTCTTGAGGTGTTGCGAAAAATCAGAGCCGATGAACAACTGAAAATGATTCCTGTGGTAGTGCTCACCTCTTCTCGTGAAGAACATGACATTATAGAATGTTACAAGCTTGGAGCGAACGCATATGTTGTGAAGCCTGTCAATTACGACGAATTCATGGATGTGGTAAAGAGTTTGGGATCATTTTGGGCGATTGTGAACGAACCTCCTCCGGGAAGTGCAAAAAAAGAGGCCTGAAAGGTACAATATCCCGAAAACTATCAGGACTCCGGGGACGGATACATCCCCGTAAATCCGAAAATCCAAAGTTTATACACAGACACTCATTAAAGCAACGATCATGTCATGCGAATAACCCTGGGAATACCTCGGCAAGCCAGTAATGTGTATGCAGGGGAGAAGCTTGTTTTTTAATTTATTTCAAATGGTTATGAAATTCTTCATGCCGTTTCTCCGGTACTTCCGGAGAAATCACCACAAGAGGATACCGGTTCATTGGTGACATAATTTGTGAACAGGATTGACCTTCGCAAGAAACTTCGGGTAGCTAGAGAACTTCCTCGGTGAAACTCCCCATTTTTCTGTATCTCCTGTATCTCTCTTCGAGGAGTTTACCGGTCGGTTTTGCCTTAAGCTCCTCAAG
>JAGVOC010000441.1 GCA_020052975.1 Desulfobacterales bacterium
ATGAACAGGCTTAATTATTCACATATCGTAAGGTTTATCCCTGTAAGATGTCTTGGCTCGGTAAACGTCATATGGATAAAGGACGCGCTTTCACAGGGAATGGACGGTATCTTTCTCCTTGGCTGCAGGCACGGTGATGATTACCAGTGCCATTTTGTAAAAGGAAGCGAGCTTGCCAGCATAAGAATGAAAAAGATCGGAGAGGCTCTCCAGAGCCTGGCCCTTGAAAACGAGCGGGTCGCACAGTTTGAAATTGCAATAGATGAATATGACAAGATTCCCAAGATGATCGGTGATTTTGTAGAAATTATTGAAGGCCTGGGACCAAATCCGTTCAAGGGATTCTGATATTTATTTATCCCCCGTCTTTATTTTCTAATGGCGGGGGATAAATATGAATAAGGAGGTATTAGCATGACTGATAAATATCTTATTGAGCCTGATATCAGCTTCATAAACGATGTGGCAGGGCTTGGCGGGGATACGCTGAAGAAATGCTTTCAATGTGCAACCTGTTCGGTAGTTTGCCCCATTTCTCCGGACAATAAGCCCTTTCCGAGAAAAGAAATGATTGCGGCATCCTGGGGTTTAAAGGACAGGGTTCTAAAAAATGCGGACATCTGGCTTTGCCACAATTGCGGGGACTGCTCAACAAAATGCCCGAGAGGCGCAAAGCCAGGGGATGTGCTTGGCGCATTACGCTCGCTTGCAATAGCCGAATACGCTGTTCCGAAAGGTTTGGGGAAAGCGGTCAATGATCCGAAGAAACTACCCTTGTTAATCCTTGCTCCTGTTATTATTTTTATTGTTCTCGGTCTTGCAACAGGCCTGCTTGATTTCACACCGGCCGGGGATGAGATTGTTCATTCGAAATTTTTCTCTTCATGGCTTGTCGACATGATTTTTGTACCTCTTGCAGGATGGGTTGCGGTGATTTTTGCGCTTGGGATCAAAAATTTTGTTACCGATATCCATGAAAATGCAGTTTTGACCGGAAAGACGGATAAAAAGGATTTTGATCAGAAGGATTATCTCCTGGCCCTTATAAAAGTTATTCCCACGATATTAAAGCACAGCAAGTTTTCCGAGTGCGGTGAGAATAAAGAGAGGTCTTCAGGACACCTAATGGTTTTGTATTCATTTATCGGGCTGTTTATTGTCACCAACATTTTCTTTGTAACGTTGTACGGCCTTCAGATTCACGGTCCCTACTCTCAAGTAAATCCCGTTAAATGGCTTGCAAACATAAGCGGTGTTGTGCTTGTTGCAGGCGGTTATCTTTTGATGAAAAGCAGGATGGATAAAAAAGACCAGACAAACAGCTATAAAGACTGGTACCTGATAGGGCTTGTGCTTGGCCTGGGCGTTTCAGGGATGCTTACTGAAATTACAAGGCTGGCCGGTTGGGCGGCTGGCTCCTATGCTCTTTACTTTATTCATCTTATTTTCGTATTTAACCTCTTTGCTTTCCTGCCGTTCTCTAAACTTGCGCATCTTGTTTACAGAACGCTTGCAATGGCTTATGCGGAATACAGCAGCAGAAAATAGTTTCCATCAGGAAATGGCCCTTTTGTGCGATCTCGGTGTCAATCTGCGGGATTTCTTGTGCGGCATACATTGCGTATGCCTCCGCGCAATCTCTTGATTTCCTTGAGCTTGCCCAAAATTACCGATTTCCTGATTGGAAACGCACCCGTGTCCATAATTTGTTTCCGGATGGACAATAGTTAATAATCTTCGTAAAATTCCTGCAATCCGATAAATGAAAAAGGGAGATGGTTTGAGACCATCTCCCTTTTTTTATGCTTTAGGAACGTTTTCCCGAATAATTTATTTTCCGGTAGCTGCTCCATGCAGTTTGACTTCGACTTTTTCGGTTAACCCTGCATAATATTCCTTAAGAATCACAAGTACTTCCTCGCGGCCAAAGTGATCCGGAATCGGGGTGTTTTCGGAAAGACCCTTGCGGAGCGCTGTTCCGCTTAAGATAACGCGGTCGGCCTTGGTGTGCGGGCAGGTTTTGTGAGATGCCATGCCGTCGCACTTGAAGCAGTAGAATGTCCAGTCGATCATAAGCGGCTTGCAAAGAAGCGCCTTCCCCGGTTCTTTCGGATGAGGAATCTTGTCAAAAATTGTCTGTGCTTCAAACATGCCGTAGAAGTCGCCGACGCCTGCATGGTCGCGGCCGATGATCATCCGTGAGCATCCGTAGTTCTGGCGGAATGTTGAGTGAAGAAGAGCTTCTCTCGGGCCCGCATAACGCATGTCAAGGGGATAGCCGCCCTGCAGAACATTTTTTTCGACAAAATAATTTTTTACAAGAGCGTCAATGCATTTTACGCGGACATCAGCGGGAATGTCGCCGGGTTTTAAATTGCCGACAAGCGAGTGAATGAAAACACCGTCACACACTTCGACAGCTATCTTGCAGAGGTATTCATGCGACCTGTGCATGGGATTCCTGAGCTGAAGGGCTGCGATTTCCTTCCATCCTCTTTCATCGAAAATCCTTCTCGATTCGGCAGGTCTCATGTAAACTCCCGCGTATTTTACCGGGAATTCGCCCTCGCTTAACACTTTTACGGGGCCTGCAAGGTTAAACTCTTTTTGTTCCATAACCATCTGGACGCCCGGATGATCTTTCTGTGCGATCTTCCAGAAGTCTTCGGCTGTCTTGGTGCCTTCGCCCATGTAAACTTTTTCGCATTCGAATCTTTTGTCTTTTTCGGTCATCTCGTATTTTTCAGTGACCTTCATTGTGGCCATGATCTCTTTTGTCTCAGGGTCACGGAGCGCGATCTCATCTCCTGCCTTGATGCTGTCCGCATCCGCTTTGGAAGCGGAAAGCGTTACCGGAATGGGCCAGAATGTCCCGTCTGCGAGAAGGAATTTTTCGCAAACTCCCTTCCAGTCGGCCTTTGTCATGAAACCTGTCAGCGGACTGAATCCGCCTATTCCCATCATGATCAAATCCCCGTTTTCACGAGGTGAAACATCAATAGTCTTAAGACCCTTGGCCTTCTTTTTTTCTGCTTCAAGCGCACTTCCTTCGAGCAAACAACAGGTCAAGCCTTTTCCGCCATGTGGTGGTATCAAATTCGACATCTGTTAACTTCTCCTTTCAATGATTTATTGTTTTTATAAACAAAAAAGCAACGGCTTTTTATGGGTTTAATTATGAATTATAAGGAGTGTCTCTATTATTAAGAAAAGTGATATTTGTCAAGCGTATTTGAATATCGGCACTCAATTTAATTACTAAATCTTATGGTCTCGTAAAAATTCAGGATCTGCTCTTTTACACCATTCCCGCGGAAGCTGGAATTCATATGAAATTATTTAAGAATAATAAAAGTTTCAGGGTATTTTTATAACTGGCGGAGAGACAGGGATTCGAACCCTGGGTGGAACTTTCGCCCCACACTCGCTTAGCAGGCGAGCGCCTTCGGCCTC
>JAGVOC010000101.1 GCA_020052975.1 Desulfobacterales bacterium
TACTGGACACACCCGTTTAGCAAGAGCGCCCCCACCAATCCCCGGGCTCTCCCGGTGCGTTCCGGCAAATAGGTTATTTTGACATTTGGTTCTTCCTGTACTACACAATATCCAACATACTAAAAATATTTAATATTACGAATGGCAATGCTGATTTGTCGGATTACTTTACATAATTGAATCTAATGTAACACATTGTATAATATAAAATTGCTCCTTGTTCTTTCTAAAAAGTGCATAATAACTGTCGGAGAACTTTACATATTTGATTAAGGAAACATTAGTAATTATGTGGGACCAAAACGTTAATATAATAATATATTTATAATTCTAATAGTTAATGCATAGAATCAAGGAATGCCTTACTTATGGCACATTTATTGCTTATTACTATCCAGAATGAGTTATACTGTAAAATAGGAATTGGTACATCAAAGTAGAAAGGGGAAGTTATGAAAAAGTGTATTGGTTTAATTGTCGGTTTCGCCTTATTGTTCTGGAATTTGCCTGCTTTCGCTGTGCCCTCACTGCAATTGGACATCGGCGGGGGATATTACAATACGACGGGTGATCCCCGTTATAATGACGAAACCATTGTTTCAATGGGGGATGTCTTCACCCTGTACGCGCTCATGAATGAGAAAAAGAAACAAACATCCCTTGCTGATGACTATTTCATCAGTATGGCTCTGTTTCCTCAAATTCCTCTGACATCGCCATCACCCAACTTCGGGTCTTTTATATTTGAGGGTCAAACCATTGATGTAATCGGAGATATGATGTACGGCAATCCGGGCATTCCTTCACATGGTGTTTATGATACCTATTATAAATTGTATGAATTCAAGTTCAATGCCAACAATCAGGTCGGTATATACAATACCCAAGATTACCCCGGCCAATTTACAAACTTCTATCCGGGTGCCGGTTTATACTATGCGTCCTTTGCTGTGGATACGACAAACCTTAGTGATGCTGTTTCTATCCACTTTGACCTGTTCAATAAAAACACGGAAGCGCCTTTTTCGCATGATGCGGATGCACAGAGCGATCCTCCTCCTCCTGTCCCCGAACCCTTAACCATACTTCTTCTTGGTTTTGGTCTGGTTGGACTGGCAGGAGTCAGAAGAAAGTTTAAGAAATAACGAAACACCTAAACTGTTTAATTACAGAAAGGCAGGTCAGAAATGGTCCTGCCTTTTTTGTTTATTTTAAACGGAAATCTTCAAGTTTGTTTGTTTACCGTGATTGTGTAGTAGTAGGTGAAATGTATATTCAGCTTATTCTCTTAAGCGTTATAATTGGATTTTTGCAACAGATAAACAATCACAATCGTCAATCAATTATCCGGCAAAAACAAAAGGCAGAGCCGGGCCGGGATCTGCCTTTTGTCCCGAAGCTGCATGGAGGCATCAAAATGCAAGCAACGGTATGTTTTTCACGGTTTGCTGCCGATATCAATCGGAAAAGCCGCGGTGACAGGAAAACGCTTCAAGTTCCGAATAATTATTTGAGCATGATGTTATATAGGCTAAATTCGCCCGCAATTGGTTCAGTATTTTACAATTATTTGAACAATCCGGAAGCCGCTTCTTTAAACTGCATTCCCTGCATGGACTTTTTCTAATATAACCAATGTCGTGCTCAAGCTTTTGTCCGCATGTTGTACCCATAGTCTTATTCTCCGGTAAATTTATTGTTCGTACTATAAAAGGGTTGAAGCTCGCCGGTGCAAGTCCTCCGCGGCGGACCTTCGGCAGGGAATGAGCATGCTGTTTCGGTTTAAAAACTTTGGTTTTATGTCCTGTCGATATTTGACCGAAGCTGAGCAATTTGAATTCCCAGGCCGATACATTGCTTGCCGGTCATACACACATCTGCGTCCTCAGGCTCCAAATGGGTTTTTAGCTCGTGACTTCCCTTTTTCAGATCCACTATCCAGGCCTTTTTTTCCGCATCATAGTCAACCATGACATCAATTCCACATTCACCGATATCCGGATATAATGACCTGATTTTTTTACACAGTTCGTTTTTATTATGCATGATATAATCCTTTCAATTTTAATTAAAGTATAAGCAAATTGCTTGCCAACCATCATAAAACAATCAAGTATCTATAATTATCATTTAATAACAGATGGTTAGATTAAAAGAAGAGAAAACGGAGAAGATAAGAACTATCGATTTGACCTCAATATTTGGTGGATCATCAATATCTTGAGGGGGAGGCTGTTACTTTCCGATATAACCTAAGCGTGGCTATTTGGCATTGCCTAAATTCGCATAGTTTGGAATAATATTTGGTTTGTCCGATTTCTTGATCAGTTCGATCGTTTTCTCTGCAAACCTCTTGCCCAGCTCCGCATAGCCATCTTTTGTATAGTGGAGCTCGTCATCGGATCCATTGAGATCGTCCGTATCAACCCAGGTGCCGTGAGGATCGGATTCGGCAATTTCAACCTGTGCGTTGCGCACCAGCATCCAGAATGGGTACTTCTTGTTATTGATGGCGAAATCACTGAGGCGACCAATGACAAAATTGACATCCTGACGGCCCATGTCTTCCCGCAGCTGCCCGATAAGACCCTTCAGTCTGTCAGAGTAGAATTCTCCATATTTCTCCCGGGCATCACGTTCGCCCTGCATCCATACAAACGTGATTGTATTTGGAGTCTTCTCTGCCATAGCTGCCTTTATATTGGTCATCAGACGGTCATAAATATCGCCGGTGGCCTTTGGTTTTTCTCCTTGCGCTGGATCCCATTTCTTATACCACCGATGGATTGGTCTGCCGCCAAGGGCATATTTGACTATGATCACTTCATCACCGGAGAAAGCTTTCCTCACCGCAGGTTCAAAGGATACTTTTGGATCGAGGCCTGCCATGTTTGATTGACCTGAAAGAATGAAAAGGTGCACCTCCTGACCTTCCGAGTCTTGAGCGCATATTATAGAAACACTTAAAAATAGCATCATTATTAATACAACAGCACTTATCCTCGATATTGCAGGAATCTTCAGCATTGCCATGTTCCTTTCAGTAAAAGATATCCAACGGGTTAAGGATCTATTTCAGATAGCTTCCCTTGATCCAGCGCCCTAAAAAGCGGGTCGAAAATCGATAAACTTGACAGCCGTTTCGAGGGGAAAAGCAACCATCTGCAACCTATACGCAACCAGAAATAAAAAAAGGACTCAGAGAAAGCATCTAAGTCCTTGTTATTATTTGGAGGCGGCATCCGGATTTGAACCGGAGAATAACGGTTTTGCAGACCGCTGCCTTACCACTTGGCTATGCCGCCAAAGAAAATGGAGCGGGAAACGGGATTTGAACCCGCGACTTCAACCTTGGCAAGGTTGCACTCTACCACTGAGTTATTCCCGCTCACTTTTATAACCCTTTAAGAACTATACATAATCCCATCCCTTGCCGGTTCGGGACATTATAAGGAGGCTCCCATCAAGGTTTCCTCAATTATAGGTTTCCTGAAATATTGTCAATAAAATTATTCCTTAAAAAGCCTCCAGAAATGGATAAAATAATCAGCGCCGGACCAGACCGTCAATACAAGGGCACCCCAAAGAAAGAACATGCCGACAGCATTAAAATTGATTCCAAGATATGGATAATGCATCAGGAGAGGAATAATAGCGGCTATCTGAAAGCCTGTTTTGTATTTTCCAAGGTTTGAAGCTGCGACATCCTGTCCATGTTCCGATATAATCCCTCTGAGTCCTGTCACGGCAAGTTCACGCCCTACAATAATACAAACTATCCATGCAGGTATCCAGCCAAGAGAAGTCATCATTATGAAAGAACATGACACAAGGAGCTTGTCGGCAAGTGGATCCATGAATTTTCCGATATTTGACTCAAGACCCCATTTTCTTGCCAGATAACCGTCAAGGTAATCAGTTATAGCCGCAGCGCTAAAGACTAAAGCCGCCAGGAAAGTGCAATATTTGTTTGGAAACAGCAAAAGCACAATTATACCCGGAATTGCCGCCATTCTGTACAAAGTCAGGCTGTTTGGATGCTTCAGTATGTCCTGAATTCTGCCTTGCTGCGCCATTCTTATGCCCGCTTTTTTTGCTTTTTACCCTTGTTCCAGTCATCGAGAAAAGCCTTGATACCCTTATCAGTCAGCGGATGAGCAGCAAGTTTTCCTAAAACATCAAACGGAATTGTAGCAATGTCGGCGCCTATCAGGGCTGATTCAAGCACATGGAGAGGGTTGCGCACACTTGCCACAATTATTTCGGTATCAAAAGCATAATTATTGTATATATCAACTATCTGTTCAACTAACTGAAGACCATCATGGGAAATGTCATCCAGACGCCCCACAAAAGGACTGACATAAGTAGCACCGGCCTTTGCGGCCATAAGCGCCTGGAGAGGTGAAAAAACCAGAGTCACGTTGGTTTTTATCCCTTCCTTCGTAAGCGCGCTGACAGCTTTCAGGCCATCAACTGTCATGGGAATCTTAACAACAATATTATTATGAATCGAAGAGAGATGCCGGGCTTCTTTTAACATACCCTTCGAGTCAAGACTGATAACCTCAGCGCTGATCGGGCCGTCAACAATCTCGCAGATCTCCTTAATTATCTCCTCGAAATCACGCCCCTCTTTAGCAATAAGAGACGGGTTGGTTGTCACCCCATCCACCATCCCCATGCTGTTTGCTTCCTTTATTTCTTTGATATTCGCCGTATCAATAAAAAATTTCATAAAACATCCTCCCTCTCAGATATTCTTCACGTCATTTTTTTGAATGTAAATCTATGAATTTATCCCTGCATTCCTTGCTGCAAAAACAGATCTCATTCCCATCAATGTTAAGATATATTCCGTCTTTTTTCGGAAAATAGACTTCGCAGACAGGGTCCTTGATCATAATGTCATCAACAGGCCCTGTCTCTCCATGATTTCTCCTTGCTGAAGATTCCGAAGGAGTCATCAAGGATCGAAACACCTTGTAAACAATATATATCAGCAATAAGTATATTAATATTTTTATCATTTGATCCCTTCGTAAAAAGTCAAAAACCGACTTTTCACTTGGCGGGAAATCCGCCTGAGGAGGACTCTCCCGCCGCTTGAAGTAAATCCAAGCGGTTCCACTCCGCCTATGGCGGACCGGGGCTTAACCGCCCTCGGTCTGTTGACGGACTTTTTACGAGTCCATCAACATTTATATTCGATTACATTCTGCTCATCATCGTCCAGACTGTCGAGCAGATGTTTAAGAGCCTTTTTAAAAACCGGGTGAATAACCGCGGGATCTATATCGCATAAAGGCTTCAGCACAAAGCGCCTCTTATGCATCCTGGGGTGCGGTATGGTAAGCCCGGGCAAATCCACGACAACATTGTCGTACAAAATTATATCAAGATCAAGGATGCGGGGGCCATAACGTACCGGGTCGCAAGTACGACCTGCCCTGATCTGGATTGAATTCATATCCTTTAAGAGCTCAAAGGGATCGAGTCTGGTTTCAATTTTAACAACAGCATTCACAAACCAATCCTGCTCCCTGAAATCAACAGGCGAAGTTTTATAGAAGTGCGACCAGGCTTTAATGGCAGTTGCTCCTGATTCAGTCAGAGCTGTTATACCATCCCTGCAGTTTAAAAGCTTGTCACCCATGTTGGAGCCGGCAGAGATATATGCCGTATGTTTTTCCATGTCAGTTGTACCGGTTGAAACGCAACAGCAAGCTCATTCCCCGCAACTTGCTGTACCTATAAATAACCAACGCCATCAAACTTGATACCTTCGTAAAAAGTCAAAAAACGCCTTTTTACTTGGCAGGAAAGGGCTTCCCCTCTCCCGCCGCTTGAAGTAAATTCAAGCGGTTCCACCCTCACCCCAGGCCGGGGCTTAATCGCCCTCGGCCTGCTGATGGATTTTTTACGGGTACATCAAGCTTAACGGCAAAGAAAAAAGCTAATTGCCGTTAAAACCCGATGGAACGTATTCTCTTAATTACCTCTTTCATCCTCTCTTTGCCGACCGTAAGCGCCATACGGATATAACCCTCTCCGGCAGCTCCGAATCCGTTTCCGGGAGTTACAACTATCCCGGCTTTTGACAAAAGATGACTCGTGAATTGCGCCGAAGTATAATCCTTTGGAACCTCGATCCACACATAGAATGTAGCCTGTGGTTTTTTGACGGAAAGCCCGAGTTTGATAAGCCCGTCCACCAGAATATTGCGCCTTTCCGTATATTCCATGTTTATCTTCTCAACGCACGCCTGGTCGCCGTCAAGAGCCGCAATCCCGGCCACCTGGACAGCCTGGAATGCGCCCGAATCGATATTGCTCTTTATCTGCCCCAGAGCATTAACAACTTCAGACTTTCCGACTGCAAATCCTAAACGCCATCCGGTCATGTTATATGTTTTCGAAAGAGAATGAAACTCTATGCCGACTTCCTTTGCTCCGTCTGTTTCGAGAAAGCTGGCGGGTTTATAACCGTCAAATGCCATTTCAGTGTAAGCAGCGTCATGGCATATGATAATGTTGTTTGCTTCCGCAAAGCGCACAACCTCTTTAAAAAATTCGCCTGTAGCAACTGCCGACGTCGGATTATTGGGATAGTTTATGAACATCAATTTCGCTTTTTTTGCGATATCGGGCGGCACTGCTTCAAGGTCAGGAAGAAAATCATTTTCCCTCTTTAAATCCAGCAAGTATGATTTACCTCCGGCAAACTGAACACCTACGTTATAAACCGGATAACCCGGGCTTGTCACAAGGGCAAGATCCCCATGATTTATGAATGCAAGTGGGATATGCGCAATACCTTCTTTCGAGCCGATAAGGGTTACTACTTCGCTTCCGGAATCGAGTTTGACATTGAATCTTTTCTTGTACCATCTTGCAACTGCCCTGTTAAAATCATCCATTCCTGAATATGACGGGTACTTGTGATTCTCAGGATCCATTGCGGCTTTCTGCAAAGCCTCAATGATGTGTGTAGGTGTCGGCATGTCCGGATCTCCGACACCAAGGCTTATAATATCAATTCCACGCTTTCTGACTTCTTCTTTCTGTCTGTCAATCTCTTTGAACAGATAAGGGGGGAGATTCTTCAGTCTTTCCGATTTTTCGATTTTAATCATGTTGTCAACATCGCCTCGTATTTTTCATGATTTATAAAACCCGTGTTAAGTGCCTGAGTGGAAAGTCGAGTTCAGATCTAATACCGCCATGCATCCTCCCAAAGTTCCCCCTTGTATATAATCCTTGCATCCCCTTCAAGATAAATATCGTGGAATCTGCCATTATCCTCTTTATAATGAATGGTCAGAACTCCACCGCTTCTTGTTACAATGTTTAACGGAGAATTAACTTTATCCTTAAAAGCTGTAACAAGCGCAGATGCAATTGACCCTGTTCCGCATGCAAGGGTTTCATCTTCAACACCCCGTTCATATGTCCTTATAGAAAATGCGCCGTTTTTTACTCTGGTAATAAAATTAACATTCGTTCCGGCAGGAGCAAATTTATTATGCAGCCTGACTTCTCTCCCTATTCCGACAACGTCAACATCATCGATGAAATCCATCGTTACAACTACATGCGGGACACCGGTATTAACACTTGATACAGTCAAAGGTCCGTCTTTAAGTTCTATGGTGTAATCCTGTTTGAAATCCGAAGGATCCGTCATTTTCACCTTAACCTTGTCGCCTGTAACCTGTGCGTGGATAATACCAGCATCCGTCACAAAGGACATATCCGAACCCGCGATTTTGTTCAGATATGCAAACCTTGCAGCGCATCTTGCGCCATTGCCGCACATTTCGGCCCTGCCGCCGTCAGAATTAAAATAACGCCATTTAAAATCGGCAGAATCCGAATATTCGATCAGTATTAACCCGTCAGCCCCAGCCGACATCTTCCTTCTGCACACATTTCTGATAAAAGATGTAAGGCCGCTTTCATCAACCACATTATTCCTGTTGTCAATTATAATAAAGTCATTACCACTTCCGCTCATTTTAAAAAAAGTCAATTTTTTCATGTCCTGTCCGTCACCTGTTTTATTTATTGAAGCTCGCTGTTTCGGTTCAATTTCCTATAAGAAAGGAGGAATTATCTCTCCCCTTGTCAGGTCTTCATACTTCTGCCTTTTCCTTGTAACCTGGAATTTGTCGTCTTTAACCATCACTTCAGGTATTTTTAGTCTTGAGCAGTAATTGGATGACATCACAAATCCATATGCCCCGGCACTCATGACTGCAAGGAGATCACCCTGATGGACCCTTTGCACATAGCGGTCAAGGGCCAGGAAATCACCGCTCTCGCATATCGGGCCTACAATGTCTGCCACGATCTCGCCTTCCCCCGAAATAACAACCGGTTTTATGGCATGAAAAGCCTTGTAAAGAGTCGGACGGACAAGATCGTTCATCCCCGCATCAACAATAACAAATTCCTTAACATCTGTTGACTTCCTGTAAAGCACCTTTGTCACGAGGGCGCCTGCATTCCCGACAATCACTCTTCCCGGCTCGAGAATAAGCTTCAGCTTCGTTCTGCCTAAAGATTTCTTTATTGCTCTCGCATATTCGGCCGGCTGGGGAGGAACTTCATCATTATAGGTTATTCCAAGTCCGCCACCCATATCCAGATACTTTATATTAATGCCATAATCTTCAAGATCCTTAATCAGGAGCTTCAAGCTATGCATCGCCTCCTCAAAAGGCTTTATTTCCGTAATCTGGGATCCTATATGGCAATCGATCCCGACTATTTTAACGTTCTTAAGCCCCATGGCAGCTTTGTATCCCTTAACGGCAAACTCGGTATTGATCCCGAATTTATTTTTTTTCATCCCCGTTGAGATATAGGGATGCGTCCTGGGATCAACGTCCGGGTTGACCCTTATTGCTACTTGAGCTTTCTTTTTAATAATCCCTGCCCTTTTATTTATTACATCAAGCTCCTCAAGGGATTCTATGTTAAACATCAGTATGCCTGTTTCAAGCGCATAATCGATCTCATCAATTCTTTTTCCAACACCCGAATAGACGATTTTTTCCGGAGAAAATCCTGCTTTTAATCCCCTGTATAGCTCACCGCCGGAAACAATATCAAGGCCTCCTCCAAGGTCTGAAAAGAGTTTCAAAACTGCAAGATTTGTATTGGCCTTTGCAGAAAAACATATAAGGCTGTCAACACCTTTAAACGCATCAGCAAATGCATGAAAATGGCGTTTTAAAGTGGCATGACTGTAAATATATAAAGGTGTCCCTTCCTGTTCTGCGATCTTTTGAACAGGAACCTCCTCACAATAAAGTTCGTTATCACGATAGGTAAAATGATTCATATCACTCCTGCAATGATGTTCTAAGAATCAGTAAACGATTTCAACATAATTTGAATCGATGCTATCTGTTCCGGCATTACTGATGACTATAACCTTAAAAACATATTTAAAGCCTTTTTCAAGCGGTTCTTCATATTTCATCTTTTTCACCGGAAGTTTTGTCTCCGCCGGAACTTCTGCAACAGGCTTGAAATTAACCGGACAATTCCTGCAATCACCATCCGAAATCTTTTGTTTTGCCCTGTGCACAACGAAACCTTTTATGCCGGCACTTTTATCTCCCATCTCATCCGGAATTGTCCAGGTCAGAACAATTATATCACCATCAATATTTGAGCTCAAATCTTTTACTGCAGGAATTACAGTTTGGCGCGAAGGAACCGGAGGCGCCTTTTTACCGCAACCGGACAGGCAAACAGAAGCCACCATAATCGCGGTCAATTGTAAAATCAGGCAGTGTTTTAACGCTCTGCATAAAAGGTTCTTATGTATAAACATATTAAGAATAAGCCGTATTATTTTGGAGGCTTTTTTTGACATTCTTTGTCGATATCCTTTTTCGCCTTCTTAATGGCCGAAATAACATTTTCAGGCGCCGTCCCCCCAAAAGATTTTCTGCGTTCTATCATCCTGACAGGAGTTAACACATCAAACACATCGGAGGAGAAAAGCGGAGAAAACAATCTCATTTCCTCAAGGGTGAGTTCATGAAGCTCTTTCTGTTTCCCAATGGCATAGCTTACAGACTTACCGATACAGGCGTGGGCATCCCTGAAAGCCATCCCTTTTGTTACAAGATAATCGGCCATATCCGTTGCATTTAAAAATCCGGATGAAGCTCCCTGCAGCATCACATCTTTATTGATTTTCAGATTCGGAAGCATCTTTATGTAGATTTCAATACATGCTTTCAACGTATCGATGGCGTCAAAAACCGGCTGTTTGTCCTCTTGCATATCCCTGTTATATGACAGAGGCAGAGATTTCATTATTGCTAAAAGTGTAATGAGAGCCCCAAAGACACGGCCGGTCTTTCCTCGCACAAGCTCGGGAATGTCAGGGTTTTTTTTCTGGGGCATTATGCTGCTTCCTGTTGCGAAAGCATCCGGAAGTTCAATATAATTAAACTCGTAAGAAGACCAGAGAACAAGCTCTTCCGACATCCTGCTGAAATGCACCATGCATATGGATGCAGAAGCAAGAAATTCGATAATAAAATCCCTGTCTGAGACAGAATCAATACTGTTTGCCGAAACTTCCGGAAAATCAAGCAGCCCGGCGGTGTATTCTCTGTCAATGGGATAAGTTGTTCCTGCAAGCGCGGCGCTCCCTAAAGGCATCACGTTTATCCTCTTCAGACAGTCCCTCATTCTCTCAGTATCTCTTGAAAACATCTCGTAATATGCCATCAGGTGATGGGCAAAAAGAACGGGCTGGGCTTTCTGAAGATGGGTATAACCAGCCATTATGGTGCCGGTATGATTACCGGCCAAAGCAAGCAGAATCTCTCTCAGATTAATCAGCCCATCGATTATCTCCCGTGTCTCTTCCCTCATATACATCCTGATATCAAGGGCAACCTGGTCATTTCTGCTTCTTGCAGTATGAAGCTTCAGGGCGACTTTTCCAATATCAACAGCAAGTCTGGACTCGATATGCATATGAATGTCTTCAAGGCTGTCATTATATTTAAACCTGCCGCTTTCAATATCTTTCTTTATCTTAAGAAGGCCCTGGACCAGTTTAGACGATTCCTCTTCCGTGATAATGGAAGTTTTGGCAAGCATGCGGCAATGGGCAACGCTCCCTGCGATGTCCTGCGAATAAAGCCTTTTATCGACATTTATGGAGGATGTAAAAGATTCGACGATACTTTCTGTCTTCTGAGAGAACCTGCCATCCCAAGCTTTTTCTGCCATGTAAGCAACCTCTGTTAAAATGATTATACCTTTCTTCAGGCGATTTTATCTGAAATCAGAATAATGCCCTCTTCTTCAAGCTTTGGATCCTCAACCTCAAAGCATTCAGTTTGATAAAGCCTTCGGCGTCTTTCTGGCTGAATACCCTGTCACCTTCAAACGTTGCAAAATCATGGCTGTATAAAGATTGATCCGATTTCCGGCCAAGAACCCTGCAGTTTCCCTTGTAAAGCTCAAGCCGGACCGAACCTGACACATATTCCTGAGTCCCGTCTATCATTTTCTGCAAAAGTCTCATTTCGGGAGAAAACCAGAAACCGTAGTAAACAAGCTCTGCATATTTGGGAATAAGGGAATCCCTTAAGTGCGTTACCTCCCTGTCCATTGTGATTGACTCAACAGCCATGTGCGCGGCCCTCAGGACTGTCCCGCCCGGGGTCTCATAAACTCCCCGGGATTTCATTCCTACAAAACGGTTTTCTACGATATCCGCTCTTCCAATACCATGTTTTCCTCCCAGCCTGTTGAGCTCCTTCAAAAGATTCGCGGGAGAAAGGCTTTCTCCGTTAATTGCAACCGGATCCCCTTTTTTGAATTCAATTTCTATCATCTCCGGCTTATCAGGCGCATTCTTCGGAGAGACTGAAATAGTAAACATATCCTCAGGGGGTTCATTCCATGGATCTTCAAGAACCCCTCCTTCATAACTTATATGAAGAAGGTTCCTGTCGCAGCTATACGGCTTAGCCTGGGTCGTGGGGACAGGTATCCCGTGTTTGCTTGCAAATTCCATAAGTGACGTCCTTGAGCCGAGGTCCCATTCGCGCCATGGGGCAATAATTCTGATATTCGGATCATAAGCCAGGTAAGTCAGTTCAAATCTGACCTGGTCATTTCCCTTCCCTGTCGCTCCGTGGCTGACTGCATCCGCTCCTTCAATTCCGGCAATCTCCATCTGCCTCTTGGCAATAAGGGGCCTTGCCAGGGATGTTCCAAGAAGGTATTGTCCTTCATAAATAGCATTTGCACGGAAGGCCGGAAAAACATAATCTTTAACAAATGTCTCCCTGAGATCATCTATATAAACCTTTACAGCCCCTGTCCTCTTTGCCTTATCCTCAATGTAGTCGAGTTCCTCCTCCTGGCCAAGATCCGCGGAAAAAGTAACAACTTCACATTTGTATGTTTCAACAAGCCATTTCAGTATAACTGATGTATCAAGCCCGCCTGAATATGCCAGCACTACTTTCTTTACTTTGTCTGCCACGTTCTTTCTCCTAAAACCACGTAAGATATTGTTCTTCCCCGATAAACAATTTGTTTGATCAGCCGGCCTTCCCGCCGATTAAAGCTTCTATTATAGCTTTTGACATGTGAAGCTTGTTTTCAGACTGGTCCCACACAACTGAGTTCGGCCCCTCAAGCACTTCTTCGCTTATTTCTTCTTCTCTGTGAGCGGGAAGACAGTGCATGACAATAACATCCCCCGAAGCCTGTCTGACAAGCCTGCTGTTTACCTGAAAAGGTACAAACGCCCGCTTCCTTATTGTATGCTCGCTTTCCTGCCCCATGCTTGCCCAGACATCCGTATATATAACATCTGCCTCTTTGGCAGCTTCAGCAGGATTGGATATTACATCAATTTTGCCGTTTCCGGTTCCGATAGCCCTCTTTAATATCTCGTCATTCGGTGAATAACCCTCAGGACATGCCAGAACAAGGTTAAGACCTAAGACTGCGGCAGCATTAATCCATGAATGGGCCACATTGTTTCCATCACCGATCCAGGCTATCTTTATACCGCTGTATTTCCCCTTCTTCTCTATTACAGTCATTAGGTCGCTCAAAACCTGGCATGGGTGGTACAAATCGGTTAGCGCATTTATAACAGGTATCGAAGAAAATTCCGCAAATTCTTCCAGCAGATCCTGGGAATATGTCCTTATCGCCAGGCAGTCCAGATACCTTGAAAGAACTCTTGCAGTATCCCTTACAGGCTCATCCCTTGCTATCTGTGTATCCCTTGCGCTTATAAAAAGCGGATTGCCTCCAAGCTGGACCATTGCAGATTCAAAAGAAACACGCGTACGTGTCGATGCCTTGTCAAAAATCAGACCAAGTGTTTTTCCCGTAAAAGGCCTGTACGGAACTCCTTTCTTCTGCATATCCTTAAGTTCGATCGCCCTGTTCAGGAGTTTGTCGATATCTTCCTTCGATAAATCCAAAAGAGTCAGAATGTCTTTTTTCAAGTTATCCTCTGTTTGACTGTTTCTTAAATAAGCCGCCTGCACACCTGTTTCTGATTTGCACGCCCTGCACCTTGCCCCTTGACCCTACACCCTTGACCCTTTAATTATAATATTTCATCCAGACACAAGATGAGCGCGTCAATTTCTTCCTTGCTGATTATAAGGGGCGGAACAAATCTGATTATCTTGCCCTGAATGCAGTTAATAAGAAACCCCCTCTCAAGGCACTTATTTACCAGATTCTCCCCCTCTTCTTTCTCAAGTTCCATCCCAATGAGAAGACCGATACCCCTTACATCCAGGATTGACGAGTGCCTGCTTTTCAGCCACAGGAGCCTTTCCTGAAAATATGCGCCCATCTTATCACAATTATCTATTATGTTTTCCTCAGACAAAACCTTCAATACTTCAAGCGCAGCCGCAGTTACAACTGGAGTTCCTCCAAATGTTGTCGCGTGGGAACCATGAACGAAGGCTGATGCAACATGCTCTTTTGCAAGCATGGCGCCGATTGGAAGGCCGTTTCCGAGCGCTTTTGCCAAAGTCATAATATCCGGCTCCACATCGAAATGCTGATAGGCAAAAAGCTTTCCGGTACGCCCTATCCCGGTCTGTATTTCATCAAAAATAAGAAGCACGCCGGATTTGTCGCAGAGTTTCCTTACTTCTTTCATATATCCGGAACCGGGGACGCGCACCCCTCCCTCACCCTGGACCGGCTCAAGAATTACTGCGCATGTGGAAGGGCCGATCATTTCCGCCAGGGCTTCCGTATCATTAAATGGAACAAAATCAAATCCTTCAAGGACAGGATCATATCCCTTTTTGATTTTGTCCTGTCCTGTTGCTGATAAAGTTGCCATTGTGCGGCCGTGAAACGACTGCTCCATGGAAATTATTCTGTACCTGCCGTTTTCGCCCTTATCTTTGAAATACTTCCTGGCCAATTTGATCGCAGCCTCATTTGCTTCAGCACCGCTGTTGCAGAAAAAAACCCGGTCTGCAAAACTGTTTTCAACAAGCCATGATGCAAGTTCGACCTGAGGAATCGTATAATAAAGGTTAGATACATGGAAAAGAAGACCGGCCTGCCTGCAGAGTGCCTTCACCACCCTTGGATGTGCGTGCCCGAGGCTGCATACCGCCACTCCTGCGACAAAATCGATGTAGGACTTTCCTTCTGTATCCCAAACCATACAACCCTTACCCTTTTCAATTACAACGGATGGGCGTTTATACGTTGCAGCAATCACCTTTTCAGCCTCTTCGATAATTTCATTTTTCATAATTTAACTTCCGTCCCTATTCCCTTGTCGGTAAATAATTCAAGCAGCAACGCATGACGCTTTTTACCGTTTATTATGTGAACCTTACCGACATTGTTATTCAGGGCCTCCAGAGAGCATTCAATTTTCGGAATCATGCCGCCGGAAATTATTTTATCCTCAACCATCTTCTTGACGGTTGCAGAGTCAACCGACGATATCAAACTTCCTGAAGAGTCAAGGACGCCGTCCACATCAGTAAGCAGCATAAGGCGGCCTGCAGAAAGAGCCATAGCTATTCTGCTCGCAACAAGATCAGCATTGATATTGAAAGTTTCTCCTGATTTGCCTGCTCCAACCGGAGCAATCACGGGAATAAAACCTTTTTCCGTAAGAGTATTTATTATATCCGGATTCACTTTGGTAACCTGCCCTACAAGTCCGGGATCGATTATTTCAGGAGGTGTATTGTCATCTTTCTGATATACAATATGCAGCTTTTCCGCAAGAATTAATCCTCCGTCCTTTCCGCTCAACCCGACTGCTTTTCCGCCATTCTGATTGATTTGAGCGACAATCCCCTTGTTTACTTTACCTCCGAGAACCATCTCAACAACATCCATGGTCGGCTCATCGGTAAGGCGCATTCCCCTCACGAAAGTCGAATGTATTCCCATCTGGGAAAGCACCTGGCTTATCTGGGGCCCGCCTCCATGAACAACAACCGGATTAAGCCCTACAAATTTCATCAGGACGATATCCCTGGCGAAATCTTCTTTCAACTGTGCGTCTACCATTGCATGACCGCCATATTTGATGACGATTGTCATGCCGTAAAACTGCCTGATATACGGCAGAGCCTCAATCAGTATGTCTGCAACATTCGGAGTCATTTTGCCGTCACCCGCTCTTTTAATTTATAATCCTGTTACCAATGGTTTCTGGTCTATGGTTTCTGGTTCGTGGTTCGATATTCGACATTCTGTTTTTTATCCCCTTGAACCCCCGAATCCTCGACCCCACCTAAACCCTAGACCCTTGACCCTAAACCCTAGACCCTTGACCCTAGACCCTTGACCCTAAACCCTTGACCTTAAAGTATATACCTGCTCAGATCCTCGTTGTCTTTAATATCCTTCAATTTATTCAATACAGCCTTTGCATCAATTACTATATCTCTGCATTTCATATCCGGCGCATCAAAAAGTATATCTTCAAGAAGGCATTCCATAATCGTATGAAGCCTTCTTGCTCCGATATTTTCCGTGTGGCTGTTAACTTCTTCAGCTATTCTTGCAATCTCCTCTGTGGCACTCGATTCAAATGTAATGTTAACGCCTTCCGTTTTCAGCATGGCAATGTACTGGATCAGCAGGGCGTTTTTCGGTTCAGTCAGAATTCTTACAAATTCTTTCTGCCCGAGGGAATTAAGCTCAACCCTTATAGGGAAACGTCCTTGGAGTTCAGGAATAAGATCCGATGGCTTAACCGAATGAAACGCTCCAGAAGCTATAAAAAGAATGTGATCCGTCCTGACAGAACCGTACTTTGTTGTAACCACGCTCCCTTCAACAATAGGAAGCAGATCCCTTTGAACGCCTTCCCGTGAAATATCTGGACCGGTTCCTCCGTCTTTTCCAACGATCTTGTCTATTTCATCAATAAAAATAATGCCCGACTGCTCAACTTTTGCTATCGCACTTTTGACAACCTTGTCCATGTCTACAAGCCTCTGAGATTCTTCCTGAGCCAGTATCTCCATAGCTTCAGAAACATTTACCTTCCGCTTCTTGGTGGACTTGGGCATAAGCCCGCCGAGCATCTCTTTAAAGTTTATTCCCATCTCTTCCATTCCAAGTGTGGAAAAAACCTCTATAACAGGCATCTGTCTTTCTGAAACGTCAAGATCAACAATCCTGTTATTAAGTTTTCCTTCACGAAGCATGGCGCGCAGCTTGCTTCTTGTTGAGAACGGCTCATCGGCTTCAGAAGTTACAAGTTCCAATCCGGTTTCGGATGATTCATCTCTTTTGTCAGCCTGCCGGTTGCCTGCTTTCGGAAGCAGGATATCGAGCATCCTCTCCTCAGCAAGCCCAAAAGCTTTCTCTTTTACATCCTCCTGTTCTTTTGACCTGACAGCGTTTACGGTTAATTCAACAAGGTCCCTTACCATAGATTCGACATCACGCCCCACATATCCGACTTCGGTAAACTTGGAAGCCTCAACTTTGTTGAAAGGCGAATCGGTAAGCTTTGACAATCTCCTGGCTATCTCAGTTTTCCCAACACCTGTTGGGCCTATAAGTATTATATTCTTTGGAGCAATTTCATCCCGGAGATCTTCCGGCACCTGCTGTCTGCGCCATCTGTTTCTCAAGGCTATTGCAACAGACCTCTTGGCCTTGTCCTGGCCGATTATATACTTATCGAGTTCTTTTACTGTTTCCGACGGTTTTAAATTGTCCATATCTTTAAAGTTCTTCTATAGTTATTTTGTCATTTGTAAACACGCACAGGGATGAGGCTATTTTCATTGCTTCTTCCGCTATATCCCTTGCACCAAGATCCGAATATTTAATCAGAGCCATAGCCGCAGCCTGAGCCCCTACACCTCCGGACCCGATTCCAATAACGCCTTCATCAGGTTCTATGACATCCCCGTTGCCGGAAATGAGAAACATTCTTGTACTGTCAACGGCTATCATAAGCGCTTCAAGACGTCTCAAATATTTGTCCGTACGCCAGTCCTTTGCAAGCTCAACAGCGCTGCGCGTCAGGTTGCCGTTATAGCGCTCAAGCTTTCCTTCAAGCTTTTCTGACAGGTTCAATGCGTCGGCAGTAGCTCCCGCAAATCCGACAATGATCGTATCATTATATATCCTTCTGACTTTCTTTGCGGTATGTTTTACTACGGTATTGTTCATGGTTACCTGGCCGTCGCCGGCAACCGCAACCTTTCCCTTGTGTCTGACTGCAAGAATTGTCGTCCCATGGAAATCCATAGTTTTATTTCCTTACTTAATTATAATGCTTTCGTAAAAAGTCGAAATTCCGTCACTCCCATGAAAACGGGAGTCCAGAACAGATTGAATTTACTGGATTCCCGCTTTCGCGGGAATGACATGAAAGGGTAAATTCCTACTTTTTACGAGTCCGTCAATTATACCGGAACTATTTTCTGGGATGAGCCTTGTCGTACGTTTCCATCAGCCTGCCTATGCTGACATGGGTATACTTCTGGGTCGTTGAAAGGCTTTTATGCCCCAAAAGTTCCTGGACAACCCTCAGATCTGCGCCTGCATCCAACATGTGAGTCGCAAACGAGTGCCTGAGCGCATGCGGCGAAACAGGGACAGAAATGCCAAACTCCCTCACAAACTTTTCAAGGATCCGGGCGATAGATCTCGTTGTCAGGCGCCCCTTGTTCTTGTTCAGAAATAGCGGCCCGTTTTCATTTAATGAAACACCCTCTCCTCTCAGCTTCTCCATGTAGGCCCTGATCGCATGAACAGCCTTGTCGCCGACAGGTACAATCCTTTCTTTTCTGCCTTTTCCCAAAACCCTTATAACGCACCCTCCAAAATCGACATCCGTGACGTTAAGGCCGGCAAGCTCTGATACGCGTACTCCTGATGAATACATTGTCTCAAAAATAGCCCTGTTACGGAAGCCTGCCAGAGAATCCGCCTTTATCGAATCAAGGAGGTGAAACATTTCATCAACAGTAAGATAAGCGGGAATGTTTTTATCCTGTTTTGGCGTCAGTATTAAATCTGCCGGGTTATCGGTTATTATACCAAGCCTGACAAGATACCTTAAAAAGGAACGGAGCGCGGAAAGTTTGCGCGCAATCGACTTCTTCTTGTTCCTTTTATGCAGGAAGCCGAGGTATCCCCTTATCATCAGGTGATCTATATCTTCAACCATGAACAATTTATCATCCCGCTCTTTTTCTTTATCATGTTCATTATCCGGGAGCCGCCCTTCCGGGGCATAAGAGGCAAACTCTGTAAGGTCATTCATGTAAGCGCGGCAGGTGTTGCCCGAATAACCTTTTTCGGAAGCAAGGGTTTCAATAAATGATCCTATCATGATCTGTACGGAATGTTTGCCCATCACAACCGCCTTCACCGGAAATCAATCATTGCTTCAAGTTCTTCCCAGTTACCGACTTCCACGAAGGGATGTTTATTCCTGTTCCATGGCTGCCTGAAAAGAACCGGCGTAACTCCTTTCTCTTTCAAAGCAAAACAGGTTTCCAGCCTGTCTTCCACAAAATATGAAATATTTTTCCCTAAAAGAACATCCGCCTTTGCCTCAAAAGAGCCTGTAGCTATCACTTCCACCAACCCGGAATCAAGAGGCAGAGTCTCCAGTATCCAGTCATGTATCGGTCCAAGATAGGGTCTCGCAGTTACAAACAACAGCCGACCGCTCCTGCCAAGCCTTGTCAGAACCTGTGCCGATCCGTCAATAGGTTTCAGGGGAGCATTATGTTTCCCATCAAGTATCTTAATAATTATTTCCCTGATGATTTCCGGATTAAGATCAATGCATTCCTCAAGATAATAGCGCGAAATATCTTCGTAACGCAGATTATCGATCTTATATTCCTCTTTAGCGATATTGATAAACAACGACATGGTGTCAGCAAAAACACCATCAATATCAAAGGCTAACGATGCCGAATCGATCATTGTATGTAAGGGCTACTTTCTTGTTTTTTTCTTAAGCTTTGATATGCGATGCCTGTAAACCATTGACATTTTAACATTATCTGACTCCAAAGCCGCTTCTCTTTTAGCTTTCATGTCCCTGATTTTTGTCTTTAGTTCCCGGACGGAAGAATCGGTCTTTTTTACAGGAGGTTCCACGATCCCCCTTGCCTTTTTAACGGCGCTGATCAGCTCAGATTTATTCATTCCATGAGCGCCTGAAATTTCCGGAATATCCTTTGCAAGCTCTCTCAATTCCTTTGCCGTCATCTTATCAAGCGGTTTTTCTTTAGCCACCTTTTTTTTGCTTCCCATTGTAATATATTCTCCTTTCACAGTCCATGTAAAAAGCATAAGCGGAAGCTCCTGCCTCCGCCCTTTCCAATACTATAAATAGCTGATAACCACAATCTAAACTATTTGATTTAAGGTTCTTCTCTCAAGTCAAACTCCGCTCCTCGCCACAGGCGATGGCTTATTGCCTGTCACGCCTCAGGCGGGCAGGCAATAATCCCGACCATCCTGTCAATCCTGTCTAAAATTCTTTTCCACTTGAACCCTGGAATCCTTGACCCCTTGAATCCTATTCTTTGGATGCAATCTTATCAATAGCATTCGCCAGATTCAAAAAAGGCTTGAACATGTCAAGCGGAACCGGGAAAATGGTTGTCGTATTCTGTTCGGCAGACATTTCCCTCATTGTCTGGAGATATCTTAGTTGCAGAGCCATAGGATGAGATTCAATAATTTGCGCAGCCTCAGCCAGTTTGGCAGCAGCCTGCTGCTCGCCTTCGGCATTGATAATCTTTGCCCGGCGTTCCCTTTCCGCCTCAGCCTGCTTTGCCATTGCCCTTTGCATCTCCTGCGGGAGGTCAATATGCTTCAGCTCTACGGTCGCCACCTTGATTCCCCATTGATCAGTGTGGGAATCAAGAATCTCCTGGAGCTGGGAATTAATCTTTTCCCTTGCAGAA
>JAGVOC010000175.1 GCA_020052975.1 Desulfobacterales bacterium
ATGGGAGGACGGTGATATTTTTTTGCTTTTACAGGTGAAAGCTGCTCGTCAATGCTTATGTCAAGAACCTGTTCCCTCTTGCCCATTTCAGAAGGATGCTGTTTGCACTGATGAAATTTGATATAATGGCTTATCCAGTCGCAGTAAGTCTTTTGCTCAAAGAGTAATGATGATATCTCAGAACCTGTCGTACCTGATCCATAAGTTTTATCTTGGGATGATCTGGTGTAAATATATTCTTGATTTCCATGGTAACAATCAATATCCTTAACACATTGAAAATTCAATTGAGTTTTTTCCGTATTTTCTTGATAATACTACAATATGTGGAAATATTTTCCATCGTATATGGGCAATATCTGGAAAGTTTTCCGCTTATTACCACTGTTGTACAGTATAAGATCAATAATAGTGGAGAGGGCAGTTTATGAACCCACTCAACACTTCGGTATATGACCTTTTCTATCACCTAAATACTCTTAATGGCTTATTGTTCACTCTTGACGGTCAGCTTACCAGTTTTGAAAAACTGTATAGAGAGTCTATTTCAGAGGCGTCCTTTGACATATCTATGATTTTCTCAGGCGCTTCCCTCGTAATAAGAGATTTGACAGAGTGGACTGAGAATGGCTGGGCAAAATATTACCCTTCCGGCGGATTTTCGTCCAAAGGAGAGGAATATTTCAAACTCATTAGGGTTTTACTTGCGCGTGAGTCCGCGTGGACGGTCTCACAAGCCTATGAAGCGTTTGAAAGATTTCTGAAAGATGTTTCGGCGACACTTATTCTGGAAAATCAAGGGTTGGCAGAAACAAAAAAGGTGGAGAAATTTGAATCAGACAAGAAGAGTAACAATCTGACAAGGGCAGATCTTGCCTTTTGGAGAGGGTACATAGACTACCATTACAAAACAAATACAGACAGATTGAAATTTCTTCGAAACAAATGCCCTGATATTTCTAAAGGGGAAACGAAAAATAATCGTGTTATTGACCTAGCAGAATGGTTTGCTGTGGTCGAAGAAATACGGCACAGCGCAACTCATTCAAACCTCATAATACATACCAATAGGATGAAAAATTGGTCTAAAACCAAACGAGAAATACTGAAAGGATATTTTTCTGGTATCAAAACCGATCAAGGATATAAGCTGGATATCCAGATTAAGGACGCAACCTTTTGCCTCGAACTCTTTTCTGAGTACTCATTTCAAGTATATAAGTTCCTTTCTATTTCAAGAGGGTATGATTGGAATGTTTTAGAAAAGAAAAAAGAATAGCTGCACAACCAGTCGTTCCACCAGATCGCCGATAAGTCCGGCTCCCGGTGAACTTCATGTTATGTGGTATATACAAATTGTAATATATTGGTTACTTTTGTCGCACTTGTCTTTTAAATTCAGTCAAAAAAGGAACTTATTAAGTGAAAGAACTATTAGAACAATATTTAAAAAATCTTACTGCAACTTCTGCTCACGGCGATGCTCGTGAAGAAAGTTATTACAAGCATCTCGATGAGTTAATTAAGCAGTATGCTGAAATTCAGAAAATAAAAAATGTTGATGTAACCATTCTTCCCAAAAAGACCGAGGCCGGTAATCCCGATTTTCGCATTTGGGATGGTAAGAACCACATTACCGGTTACATCGAAGCCAAAGACCCTTCTGTTACAAATCTTGATTACATCGAAGGCTCTGAACAATTGAAACGTTACTATTCTACTTTCCCAAATGTCATTTTAACTAATTTTTACGAATTTCGGCTTTACAGGGATGGTCAGCGTATCACTCAGGCAATGATCGGACGCCCCATAATTGCAATAAAATTAAAAATGCCGCCGCCAGTGATAAATATCGATAAATTTAAAGAACTATTGGATAGATTTTTTTCTTTCTCGCTTCCAAAAGTCCAAACAGCACATTCGCTGGCCATTGAATTAGCAAAACGCACCCGCTTCCTGCGCGATGAAGTCATTGCCGTGGAAATGGAAGAAAACGGCAGCAAAGGCCATAAACAAATCATCGGTTTTTACGAAGCCTTTAGAAAATATCTGATTGGAACATTAACTCAAAAGCAATTTGCCGATCTTTATGCACAAACCATTACATATGGTCTTTTTGCAGCCCGAACCAGAGCAGACGGCGAATTTAATCGCAGATTGGCTTTTGATTATATTCCACATACTATCGGCATCCTGCGTGATGTATTCAGGTTTATCTCTCTGGAAGAACCGCCCAAATCATTGCAAATTGTTGTCGATGATATTGCTGAAATATTACACGTCGCCGACGCAAATAAAATACTTCGTGAATATCACCGGACCGGAAAAGGCAGAGACCCGATTATTCATTTTTACGAAACCTTTCTGGCAACCTATGATCCCGAAGTCCGTGAACGGCGCGGTGTTTATTATACGCCCGAAGCCGTGGTCGGTTATATCGTCCGTTCCATCCATTCCATTTTAAAATCACATTTTGGGTTGGCGGACGGTCTGGCCAGCGAAGAGGTAAAACTGCTCGATCCGGCCGGCGGAACCTTGACCTTTCCTGCCGAAGCCATTCGTCTGGCAGCCGATGAATATAAGGAAAAATACGGCGCAGGCGGCCTGCACCGCTGGATCAGCAAACATATCCTTGCCGACTTTCACGCCTTTGAACTGATGATGGCGCCCTATGCCATCGGTCATTTGAAGATGGGATTTATTTTTGATGAACTCGGTTATAGAATGGCCGATGATGAGCGCTTTAAGCTTTACCTGACCAATACACTGGAAATGGAAGAAATCGAACAGATTGCCATTCCGGGATTGAGTTCATTAAGTGAAGAAAGTCATCTTGCGGGAAAAGTGAAAAAAGAACAGCCGGTGCTGGTAATTCTGGGTAATCCACCGTACAGCGGCATTTCCGCCAACATCAATGAATGGACGGAAC
>JAGVOC010000248.1 GCA_020052975.1 Desulfobacterales bacterium
ATAAGGTTTGAAAATTTTTTAAAATCCATATTCCTTCCAGCGCTTCGCAACTTTTTCTTTTATTTCCTGCGACATGACTATTTCATCCGGCCAGTCTCTACCCATGCCTTCCTCGCGGGTTTTTCTTGTGGCATCTATGCCCATTTTCCCGCCGAAATTGGGATATGGGGCCGAATGATCCAGGGCATCAAGCGGGCCTTCCGACATGAGCAGATCTCTTTTAGGATCGACATTGTTAAGAAGTTTCCACACGACTGTGCCAGAATCACGCAGATTGATATCCTTGTCAAATATCGCTATGAATTTTGTCGATGCCATCTGCCCGAGACCCCAAAGCGCATTTATGACTTTTTTAGCCTGGCCGGGATATCTCTTGTCTATCGATATAAGCGCGCAGTTATGAAACACTCCTTCAATAGGCAGCTCCATATCAACTATTTCAGGTATAAGAAATTTCAGCATGGGAAGAAATATTCTTTCGGTAGCCTTTGCCATGTAACAGTCTTCCATCGGCGGTTTGCCGACGACCGTTGCCGGATATATCGCGTTATTCCTGCAGGTTAACGCTGTTACATGAAATACGGGATAGATATCGGCTGCCGAGTAGAAGCCGGTATGGTCCCCGAATGGTCCTTCCAGACGCTCTTCGTCCGGGTCGACATAGCCTTCTATTATAAAATCCGATTCTGCGGGCACAAAAAGATCGACCGTTTTTGCCTTTACAATCTCAACCGGGCGGGATTCAAGAAAACCGGCAAAAATAAATTCATCTATGTCGGGAGGCAGCGGGGCGCTGGCTGCATAAGTTATAGCCGGTGATCCTCCCAGTGCAACCGCTACATCCATTCGCCTGCCGCGGTTTTTATATTTATCGAAATGGCGGGTCCCGTCTTTGTTATACTGCCAGTGCATTCCGGTCGATAAATTGTCGTATTTCTGCATGCGGTACATGCCGGCATTTTGAATCCCCGTATCGGGATCTTTTGTTATAACGATCGGGAGCGTAATAAAGGGTCCTCCGTCAAGCGGCCAGCATTTTAATACGGGAAGTCTGTCGAGAAGGGGGCCGTCCGTATAAATCCTTTCCTGGCAGGGGGCGGTTTTTACCTTTTTAGGGATAAGTCCGGCAATCTCCTTTAGAGTAAACAGCATCCTGATCTTATCCATGAATCCTTCAGGAGGACGCATCTTTATATTCGACTCAAGCCGGACGGCTATTTCGTCAAAAGATTTGCAGGAGAGTGCAAGCTGCATCCGTTTATAGCTTCCGAAGGCATTGATAAGAAGAGGATATGAAAATCCCCTGACTCTTTCAAAAAGCAGGGCAGGGCCGCATGATTTTGAAACCCGGCCTGCTATTTCGGTAATTTCCAGTTCATGTTCAACTTCGGCGCTGACTCTGTGCAATTCGCCTGAAGCTTCAAGTTCTTTGATAAACTGCTGTAAATTTTTATATGGCATAGATTGATTGTTTTATGAAATTTTCTTTTAAAAACGAGTAAATATAATAAAATAGGGATAGGGTGTCAAGGGAAAGAACCTTTCCTGTTTATTTCGTTTGGTCATCATGATATATTGATACAATAGGATTCGAGGGTTCAAGGATTCCAGGGTTCAAGTGACCGGAAACCAGAAACCAGAGACCATAAACCAGAAACTCATTAGGGAGGCATTATGAAATTTGAAGCGCACCTGAAAGAAACCGTTGTTCTTGATCCTAAAAATAAAACAACCAGGGCGATTCCAAGCGAAATAAGAAAAGATCCTCTTACAGGCAGAACATCGAGAATCTGCCATTTTATGAAGCTGAAATGGGAAAAACCGGATTTTGAGAAGATGACCGCCGGAACGGAAAAAATATGCCCTTTCTGCCCTGATAAGGTTTTAAGCATTACCCCTTATTTTACAGAGGACCTCATACCCGAAGGGCGACTCATATCCGGAGATATGGTGCTTTTCCCCAATATAGCTCCCTATGACAGCCTTGGCGCTGTGGCGACATTCGGGAGCAGGCATTATATTCCGATGACGGAGATAACCCCTGAGCTCATTGTAAAAGGTTTCCGGCTGGCTTTTGAATTTTTTAAAAGAGTCGAAAATTTAAAGCATCCTGAGTCCGTGTATCATATTATCAACTGGAACTACATGCCTGCTTCAGGAAGCTCCCTTATTCATCCCCATCTCCAGGTTTTTTCCACTTCTTCAGCGCCGAATCTGATGAGGCAGGAGCTTGAAGCTGCAAAAAAATATTATGAGGCAAACGGAACTAACTTCTGGGATGACCTTGTAAAGAGCGAAGAATCGGAAAAGAAACGGTTTCTGGGAAGAACCGGGAGGACAGCGTGGCTGTGCTCCTATGCTCCGATAGGTGTTGCTGGAGACGTTTTAGCGGTGGTTGACGGTGTTAACAGCACCCTTGGCCTGACGGAAAAAGACCTTTCAGATATAGCCCTGGGTCTGACAAGGGCAATGGCTGCTTATGACAGGATGGGCATTTACAGCTTTAATATGAATTTTTTTACAGGAGCAAAGGGTGATGATTTTACCCGTTTTCATCTTCTCTTTTCTCCCAGGACTTTCTTTAACCAGGCTCTTGGGACGCCCGATGTGGGCGCTCTCCGAAATCTTTTTAATGAAACGCTTTGCATGGCCTTCCCGGAGGATATAAGGGATATGCTGGCGCCCGATTTTGTGACGGCTTCGTAAAAAGTCATTCTGCTGTGTTGCGCTTCGTCTTTCGTCATTGCAGCGTATCAATTAATACGCTTCATTCCTCAAGATTCGCGCGCCTTGCATAATGAGCTTTTTACTTTGCCGTCTGAATTGCGACTTTTTACGAAGCAGCTAAGAAACCTTTGAAGAACGTTCAGTTTTGTCCAAGTTCAAGGAAGGCGAAAATTTTAACCGCAGGAATACATGGAAGTATTTCGAGGATTGAAATTTAAGCCTGACGCAGACACGATAGTGAAGCTTCAGTGCTAATCGGGCAAAAGAGGATGTTATACAAAGCCGTCATGGGAGGTAAAAAATGCCGACAGAATCAGCTAAACAGGCTTTAAGTATTTTACGGGATGGAAGCCAGTTCCAGTGGTACGTAATTCCGCTATTTGCATTTGTTGTCTATGTATACGCATCAGAGGTCGAGAGGAAAAACTGGAATCTTGTTTTTGCAGGGCTTGCCTACTGGGGAATGGACTGGTTTAATGAGATTGTAAACGGCCTTGTTTTCCATTTTACTCAGTTTGCGCCGATCTGGGGAGCGCCGGGAAAAACCGCATATCTCATCCTTATAGGGCTCAACATAGAAATCTGTTTCATGTTTGCCATAGCCGGAATTACTTTTTCCAAGATGCTTTCAGGGGATAAAAAGCTCAAGATATTGGGCATATCAAACCGTTTATTCATTGCTGTCGGCGGATCGATTTTTTGCGTTTTTGTTGAGGTGCTTTTAAATCAGGTCGGTGCGCTTACCTGGGACTATTCGTGGTGGAACCTGAAAGCTCCGTGGCTTATCGTAATATTCGGATACCTTACGTTTTTCCTTGTCTCCTTCTGGGTGTTTGACATGGAGAGCATAAGAAAAAAAATAGCAACAGTCGGGGTTATCTTTTCGATTGATATAATTGCCCTCGTTCTTTTCGGAGTGATGTTAAAGTGGATATGAGATGAAACAGCGGCGATTGTAAGAGCGTAATGCAACGTGCCGGATGAAGGCGAAATAAGGTTTTTAGACAGGATTGACAGGATGGACATGATGTTGCGTGCCTGATGCAGTTGATCCGTCAAATCGTAAATCCTGTCAGATAACTGTTTTTAGCTCATGCCAAGAGGGATTAAAAATTCATGTTAAGATATTCATCTTGACTTAGTTTAATACCATGATATTATTACTCTAAAGATAATCCAATGGGGGAAAACCATGGTAACCTTCCGGTTTGATGAAAAAAAGGCCTTATCGGCAATTTTATATATCTCTCAAAAACTAATCGAACGACATCGGGTGTGCAAAGAAGCAAAACCCGATATGCACCGTATTTCTAAAATCCTGTACTTTGCCGACAGGA
>JAGVOC010000232.1 GCA_020052975.1 Desulfobacterales bacterium
AATTCAGACGGCAAAGTAAAAAGCTCATTATGCAAGGCGCACGAATCTTGAGGAATGAAGCGTACTTACTGGTACGCTGCAATGACGAAAGATGAAGTGTCCGCCGCGGCGGACAGAATGACTTTTTAAGAAGCCGTCATCTTTGACGGATATTTTTTGTGTTAATACCCCATAAGAAATATTTGATCCAGCTGAAGCCGAACTTCAGCAGTTCCGCGTCATTATGTTTTATCTTTGTCAATATTTCCTGTTTTATTTTGTAACGCTTCAGAAAAGTGCTCGCGAATATGAAATCCCGGAACCCGTCAATGTTATATGCCGCCATAAAAGCCATTTTTGCCTTTGGTCCTTCAGGCCCTTCATTTCCCCAGGGATTGTTTTGAAACAGGTTTACAATATCGGCCCACATGGCTGTCATTTTATTATATAATGTTGCATTCTGGTCTTTTGCCCACGATACTGTTGTCCATTGCCTGCTTTCGTTCCGACCGAGACAAAAATCAGGGGGTCTGAAAAAATATACAGAGGAGGCATTTCCTTTTTCAACATCATAATAAATGCCCTGTTCAATCGGAAATGTCCTGCATGTGTCAGGGCGGTCTGTATAAACAGAACAACCTGTTTCAGTTAAAAAAGGGCACTTTTTTTCAAGGCTTTCAGACATGCGAAGGAGGACTTCAGGGAAATGTTTTGAAGGACGCATAACGATATCTGTATATTTATCTATAAAATCATCTGAAGATATTCCGAGTTTTTTTCTGAGCTTCAATACATCGTAGGGGTACAGAAAAAGATTTATGTTCCGGCAGCATTTGTTAAAGCAGGCAAGCCTGCTGTGGCACTGGAAAGAAAAAACCTCTCCTTCTTTAAGCATCCCGGCAGGCATGCCGTCAATATTATCGACATCAATATATTTCATAATGAAACTTTCTGCTTTTCTGAAAATTGAGTGTTATGAAGACTATAGTAAATGTCATAAATCTGTTCCGTTTGGGTATGGGTGCGTATGTGATCCGCTTCTATTCTCTTTTTTGCATCCCAAAATCGTTCTGTCGGTGTTCGGCCTTCATCCATAAAAATCGCAACGATTTCTTTATTCTTTTCTGTCAGATAGCGTTCACGTAATTCCGGAACAATACTCCGAAAAGTTTTCCAATCAGATTCTTTTAGTTTTCCTTTCATTTTCTTCACCATATAATGAAAAGTTAACTATCGCACGGTTTTTTGCGCGTACGGGTTGAGCGCTTTGATACGCGTTTCTTTTCCGCTTGCCGGTTTTTAAAAAAAATTAAAAACTCATTTGGTGAAATGATTTTGGCGCCTTGGCATCGTTCAGCAGGGAAATATTTTTGATTTCCTGTGACAAGGCATACAGCTTGACTCGCAAGAGTGACTTCGAGAAACGGTTCATCATCCGGATCAGGAAGCGAAAGAGACAAAGGGGAAGGTGCAACAGCCCGGCCACGATACACAATATAGTCAAGAAACGTGGCGATTTTTTCTTCTTCAAATCCAAACCTCGGGCGTCGCAGAACATCGTTGTATTCTGATAGAATCCTGGCATCAAAGGAAAGCGTCAGTTCACCGGCTGAAACCATGCGTACGATTTCGCCGCAAGCCCCGAACGGCGATAAAAGACCCGCAATAAGAACATTGGTGTCAATGACGATGTCCATCATGCACGCTTTTCACGAACAGATTTAATTTCGGCATTGATTTCATCCAACGAAACCTTGTCTGTTCCTTTTTCTACAGATCTCCGCTGGAGAGAAACAACAGCCTCAACGGAACGTGATCTGCGAAATGCCGATAGCGATTCTTCAAGATTTGCCTCGGTTATTGCCACAAGAATGGCTATTGGCCGGCCGTTGCTGGTAACAACCATCTCTCTTTCGTCTGGCAGCTCTTTCCAGATTTGTGCGGATTTGCCTCTTAAATCCCGGACACTCAAGAATTTCATGGTCGCATCCTCCATTTGTGTATTACATTATGTACACAAACGTCACCCATTGTCAATTCCTTTTCAGGAATGATTCATGAGGACAGAACGATAAAGTCTCCTGCCGGTGTGAAGCTCAGTGAAACTCCGGTCATTTTTACCAATTCTCGGTTTTCAATTTTTGTGTTGATCGTGGATATTTCTATCGCCCGAATATTAATTTTCCGAAGCCAACAAATTTTCCTTTTTTTTGCTGATTATTATACATGAAGGCGTCACCTGTATATCCCCTTATTCTGACCTTCGCCTCCCAACAATTAATGTTGACGCATCCATCAAAAGTGTTATACTTTCTTCCAATCAACGTATAACGTTTGGAGGTTTTATGGGCGCTTTACATTCAGCAATCGTCACCGTTTCTTCCAAGGGCTGGGTGGTCATCCCTTCCTTATTCCGGAGGCAAATCGGATTGAAACCAGGCATGAAGATGGTGGTAACGGAAGCAGAAGGCAGAATCGTGCTCACACCTCAAGCCGGCGATCCTGTGGACAAGCTCTATGGCAAACTGGCTGATGGTGAATCTCTGACAGATGCGTTACTGGCGGACCGGACAGAGGAAAGGGACCGTGAAAAAGCCAAAATACATTCTCGATAGCTACGCACTGCTTGCCTATTTCCAGGCGGAGCCGGCGGGTGCAAAAGTTCGGACTATCCTTAAGGAAGCATCGAGCGGCCATGTTGCTGCCTTCATGTCGGTCATCAGTCTCGGCGAAATTTATTACATTATCATCCGCGCCGTTTTCTGGCTTTGAACCGACCGCTGACACAGATTGTAAACTTCAGATGTAAAGGATGCCCCCCATATCTCCCAAAACGTCAATGTCAAGACGGAAATATTATTTAACTTTACTCCGATCTACGGGAGATTTTTTTTCTTGACAACCGAAGGCCATAGAGATGCTGGCCATTTCACTTTCTCTCTTCGACCAGTGCTCCGTTGATGAATTTATGAATGATGCTTGATACATACGTCTGATACGGCAAACCTTCCTTGCTCGCCTTTCTTTGTAGCTCGAGGAGGTCTCTTTCAGAAATCCGTATGTTCAGTCTCCTGTCCTTTCTCAAGGTATTACGGGCGTACTGAACCAACTCTTTCTTTCTTTTTGCGAGGTTAGCGACAGGAACCAATTCACCTTTCTCGAAGCTATCAAGTATCTCCTTCTCTTCTTTCGTTAGTTTAGTCTTCATGTTTTTCTCCAAGATATCGCTGCGTTGTCTTCCTGCTCGGAATAATAGTTTTCAGAAATAACTCTTCCTCATTCTCAATATAGGAAACAACATCCTCGAAACAGATACCCCTTGGCTCTTTGAGCACCAAGCTCTTTTCTGTGTGCAGTTTGGCAACATGATCATGTCTTGCATCTGCTTGTGGCGAATGATAGGATCAGCCAGAGCCTGATTTATCGACGATTGGCTGCATCCGGTAGTTAGCCGCTCACTATCGGTGGCCGACTCGCACCTGCGACCGCGTTATCGGCACGTCAAAGCCAGAAGCTTCCTGCAAAAGCTGCTTCAGTATCGCATCGTTTTCTGTAATGGTGGCGTCCGGACCTAGTTCGAGGCCAACAATAGGGAGCGTGTCATATTGCAGGACCTTGTAGTGAATGTCACGGCCGTTGCAATGGCGCACCCTCACCTCTTTTGAAAGACCTTTCCCATATTGCACCTGAACGTGTTCCAGATCGACCACGATAAGGCGCCTCTCTTCCTCTATGCTGTGAATGGAGTCTTTTAGTACAGGGGCAAGAGTCCAAAGGCCCAGCGCTGTGAACCGAATTGCACGTTGCCGAAGCCCCCAAAGGTTTTCGTGAGGACAATCATGCCTGAGTTCGTCGAAGAGCTTTGTATTAGATTCGATGAAATCGCAGAGCAGTTTATCTTGATCCACAGGATCATAGAGCACCGGCAGGGGGAGAACTCCTGGGATTACAAGAGGCTTCAGAGCGAAAGCGATGGCAAAGCCCGTGCCCGCCCGTCCATATTTCTCCCAGTGAGCGCTTTCATCGGCATTCGTACGCAACGATACCACGTAAGTTTTCATGCTCAACGTGTCAAGGATTAGGGAGTTACCCGGATCCAGGAATGGAACAAGCTCGTTTAAGAGAGATGAGTTACCACCCACTTCACGACGTTGAAGTATGCCCTTCGCGCGTTGAAGAGCGTACCTTATTTCTGACGGATCTTCCAATGCCATTGCCAGACTAGCCCAAATGAATCGGGTTTGAAGGATTCCTTTTAGGCCAGCGACATCGGTGAAATGGTAAAGTGGCTGATTCAAATCAGTAAAAGGAACTCTGTGAAGAGCCGCCATGATTGCATTCTTGAACTGCTCATCGGCATTCATCAAATACTGTGATGCCATATGTCCCCCACTTTGTCGCGTGGCTGACGCAGTTACAACGCTACATCAGCCGTTCCGTGGCATGCCCATCCTTTGTTTAAGCTTCCGTGCCATCTTTTCATCACCACAAGCAGAATACGTTGCCACTTGACACAGGCCGATTAGCGGGCCTGCTCCACCTTGAAACTGAATTATGAATTCTACCCTTGGTTCAGGAAAATCTAATGCTCTGTGTACGTCAACCGACAATGCCTTTGCGAGAGCATCAATGTCTCCCCTGCAATCCATATACTTGTCTCTGTAGTTCCATGCTCTCGACCTCAATGTAACTCTTTCTATCGAATAGCCCCATGGGATTCTCCTTTGCGGCTAACAATTAATATACGTAATATTTAATATCCAGTTCTGGAAAAAATCTGTGTCTCGGATTGCCTGTTCTTTACTTAAATATTTATATAAAATCAAATAAGTTCTATTGAACGCCTGCGTAGAATGTGTTTATTATCGGGAAAAACCGTGTTACGTATAGTCTGTAATTGTTTACAAAAGATGGCCAAGCTTAATGATTTTGCATCATCGGGAGCGGAAAGATGAACCAGAGGGGCCAATTTCCATTCTTCTGCCCTTATGCTGTCCTTGGTTGGCCAATGATTTATATGGGTAATTGTTATGAGTGATATTGAAAAAATTATTCACGGTAATGCCACGCTGTTTTGCGGGTTCAAAAATTTCCCTTGATTTAGTTTACACCAATTGGTATTCAATAAAACGTTGAATAGGAACACTCATGGACAAAAGCATCGGGGAACAATTGGCCGCTTTAGTGATCCGGGAAATTCAGGATGCATATTTTAAGGGGGAAATCGTAATAACCAATGATTGTATTGATGACATGCTACGCGAAGGACTCTTTGAAGCAGATGTGGAAAAAGTCATCATGGGCGCCACTTCCATTGAAAAAGTGATGCCGGCCACCAGCCAAAAGGCGAGCAGCCTGAAGAATACGCATTATGTGATTTACGGGGAAAGCACAAAATGCCTTAATATATACTGCAAGTTATGTTCAAATTTTCATCCGGTTACAGATGAGTTTCTTGGGTGGCGGTTAACATCTTTTTGCATAGGCAAATCTGAAGGATAAATTATGCTTTGCACGAATTGTTTTAATGATGAATACCAGACGACAACCATAGCCAAAGAGGCTGTCATCAATGGTCGGCCACAGACTATTAATGACGTGAAATGTGAAAAATGTCAAAGTTGCGGAGACATCGTTTTCACCCATGAGCAGAGTCTCGCCCTGGATAAAAAACGGATCAACATGGAATTCAGTTCCAAACCGGTTCTGACCCCTCAACAGTTAAGGTCGCTCCGGAAAATTCTAAATATGAGCCTGGATGAAATTTGTGAGATTCTTCACATAGGACGGAACAGTTACGGGAGATGGGAACGAGGCGAAGTAGCCATCACACCGTCGATGAATCTCCTTATTCACCAGTTTATGGAACGATTTCCCAAGGCAAGAGTCAACCTGATCGAAGCGGAAATGCAAGCTGAACTCGGTAAGGCAAAAACACGTGAACGGGTCGATGCTTAACTGCAGTTTTTCGGTACCGGCCAAAATATAACGATATGTTTCTCAATAGTCTCATATCTCCTTGAATAATTTATATCTTAAGCATAATGGAGTTACAAAATATGAAATTAAAAGCGGTGATTTTATGCCTTGCAGCCATACTCGGGCAAATCTGTTTCGGTCCTGACGCAAAAGGAGCGGAATCTCCTTTGACAGCGGAGGATGTAATCACAAAGATTGAAAACAGGTATTCGGTGCCGGGTTTTTCTGCGCGGTTTATCCAGGAATCCACCTTGAAGGCAATGGCAATAACCGATGTTGCGACAGGGAAGATGTTTGTCAAGCGCCCGGGGATGATGAGATGGGAGTATGAAAAACCGGAGAAGCAGATTGTCGTAACAGACGGTGAAAGCCTGTGGATATACAGGCCCGGCGACAACCAGGTCATGGTTGGAAAGGCCCCTGAATTTTTCGGGACAGGCAAAGGGGCGACCTTTTTGTCGGATATCAGGATCATCAGGCGCAATTTTTCTGTTTCCATAGCAAACGATAAAGATGGTTATGTTGTTTTAGATCTTGTGCCCAAGCAGAAAAAGGCTGATGTTACAAAGATTTATATTTCTATTTCAAAGAAAGATTATGAAATCTCAAGAATCGGAATCAATAATTCATACGGTGATGAAACTGTAATAGATCTTTTTGATTCACAGTTTGTTACCAGACCTGATTCTGCTTTCAGCTTCACAATACCTAAAGGGGCTGAGGTCATAAGAATAGACGAGTGATCGGAGAAATTTATATGAAGGATAAAATAAGAAGTTTGTTAAAGGAAAGAAAAGCTATCATGCTTGCTCATAATTATCAGCCTCCTGAGATACAGGATGTGGCTGATCTTTGCGGAGATTCCCTTGAATTGAGCATAAAGGCGTCCCAGACCGATGCCGAGGTCATAGTTTTTTGCGGGGTTCATTTCATGGCGGAAACAGCCTCCATCATGTCACCGGAAAAAACAGTGCTTCTTCCGCGTAAAGATGCGGGATGCCCTATGGCCGACATGGTGACGCCCGAAGCGCTTGCAAAGAAGCTTACTGAAATACCTCCCATGCCGGTAGTCACCTATGTAAATTCGTCTGCAGCCGTCAAGGCGCTTTCAACAATATGCTGCACATCGGCAAATGTGGTCAAGGTGGTGAACAGCCTCGATTCTGATGAAGTTCTAATGGTTCCGGATAAGAATCTCGCGAAATACGCGGCATTGCATACAAAAAAGAAAGTGCATTTCTGGGACGGTTACTGCATTGTTCATAACATGCTTACTCCGGAAATCGTTCTTCTGGCGAAAGAGAAGCATCCGGAAGCTGTTTTCATGGCACATCCCGAATGCCGGCCTGAAGTCCTTGAACTGGCCGACGTTGTTTTAAGCACTTCCGGGATGATCAGGTATGCCGGCGAATCTGAAAGCAAGTCCTTTATTGTGGGAACGGAAACCGGAATACTTCATCCCATGAAAAAAGCCAATCCGTCCAAGACATTCTATCCGGTTTCCCGGGATATGGAATGCAGGAACATGAAAAAGATGAGCCTGGAGGCTGTGATAAGAAGCCTTGAGAATATGGAAGGGGAGGTAAAAGTACCCGAGAATATAAGGCTGCGGGCGAAAGAAGCTGTCCGGAAGATGATAGACCTCTCAATGAAAAAGTAAGCTGCCAACCGGAAATGGCAGGTGAAGTTATAAGGATATATCTTTTCTTGATCCAACATAAATATTGACTGTATCGCTCCTGAATGATAGCAATAATCAACATTTTATCTTAATTATTTTCAATTGTTATTTATACATAGCGGGGGCCATATATCTTTAAGACAGGATCATGAACCCATGGATCGAAAAACTGCCGTCTTTAAACTATTGAAGGATCATCAGGCCGATTTGAGGAGTATCGGAGTCAGGAATATAGGGCTTTTCGGATCTGTTCTGCGTGGCGAAGATTCTGAAGGGAGCGACTACGACATCCTTGTTGAGTTTGAGCCGGAACATCATAACTTTCGCAGCTATAACAGATTGTGTGATTTTCTTGAGACGCATCTTGGCGGGAATTTCGACCTCGTAACGAAGCAGGGTCTTAGCCCTTACATAGGCAAGCATATTTTAAGAGAGGTTCAGTATGTCCCAATCGCTTCCCGATCTTCTCAGACACATCCTGGATGAAATCAATTATCTCGTCAATGATTCGAAAGCTCGAAAGCTCTGTCCGAGGATTTCTTCATGAGAGATGAGCGAATGAAACGCGCTTTCAGTCGTAGTCTGGAAATCATCGGGGAAGCTTCAAAACTGATCCCGGCAGAATTTAAAAAAAGTATCCGGAAGTTGCATGGAAGCTGACGGCGCGAATGCGGGATCGGCTGATTCATCACTATTTTGGCGTGGATTACCGAATGGTCTGGGATATTGTTAAGCATGATATACCGGAGCTAAAAAGCCGGATTGAAAACATATTAAAGGCCGAACAACTTAATGGAACAGGCAACGACAAATCTTGCTGAGTGAGAGACTAAGATGGCCGCTCCTGAAGAAATTGCTGAACTGGTTGAGCGTTTCGATTCTCATCGCGAGTCCTATAAATCCGGCCAATACAATGAAACGCAGGTTCAGTATATTTATAAACTTCCGATCTATATCATTAACTTTTCCGATTCAGCGGAAAAAACCCGGCATGATCGAATTGCGGATCTTTCCGGGCAGATGCTCTTCCAGCATCAGCAATTGGCAGCAACAAAGCTGGACCATGACAAAAATACTCTCCGGAGACAGATTGATGCCACAGACCGGCAGATTGATCGGCTGGTTTATGAATTATATGGTTTAACTGAAGAAGAAATAAAAATTGTCGAGAATAGCTGAATATGTTCTGCTACAAATAGGCTCTCTTCCATATTTCTCCTGGCAACAAAAAAAGGCGAGAGCCTGAGGATAAAATGCAGAAGGCGGTGCTTTCCACGGGCAACAGCCTTAAATATCCGGGTGTCATGAAGCGGCTGGTGCCGAACTTTGGGCTTCTGCCATCGCGGATGAGATAATCTCATCCTTTACCCCCTTCTTTCGCAGACTTTCAATCAATGCTGAAAGTTCTACCCCACCTTCAAGACGTTCAAGATCTGTTCGCAATCCCTGGCCAATATAAGCCTTAATCAGTGCTTGATAACCGGAAAAGCCGAGCATGGGCGCAACGCGTTTAAGGTCATTGATAACATCATCAGGAATGCGGATGCTGACCATCGTCATCGGGCGGTCTTTCTGTAAACGCTGTGCAAGTTTATTTATTTTCATAGATTTCTCTCTCTATATTTGTTACCAATCTGGCGGAAACGATACGAATTATATCATCCTGCATGACATAAACCACATAAAGCAATTGCCAATTTGTGCTCAACCCGATAATTGACTCTCTAAGTTCATCATCCATCATTTCATCGTCGAGATAGCACACAAATGGGTCAAAAAACGATTCGCAAGCCAGCTCAAAAGTTACGCTATGTTTGTGCAGGTTTGTAGCTGCTTTCTGGCTGTCCCATTCAAATGAAATGTTGTGAAGCGAGTATTTGACATTCATCAGGGTAAAGTATAGCGACTTGTATATGCTATGTCAATACGGTTTCCCTATTTTGGGTTGATAAAGAGCAGAGAATTTGGAGACAGGTGGCTAACACGAGGGATAAATGGCAGGCCTATCCCTCCGTACTGTTTTTATCCCGCAAGATCTTCCGGAATATCGGCATTAGTGTAAACCTTCTGGACATCGTCGCAGTCTTCAAGTGTTTCCATGAGCTTGATCATTTTTTCTGCGTCTTTTCCTGCCAGATTTGTAGTTGTCTGAGGCAGCATGGTTATCTCAGACTCCTGGCTGGGTATTGATGCTTTATCGAGGGCTGCTTTCACTGATTCAAAATCATTTGTTCCGGTGATTATTTCAAAACTTCCGTTGTCCTCCCTTACATCTTCAGCTCCGGCTTCAAGGGCGATTTCCATCAGAGTCTCTTCATTTGCATGCTCTTTTGATACGGTAATATATCCCTTTTTGCTGAACATCCAGGCCACGCATCCGTTTTCGCCTAAATTTCCGCCGCTTTTGCTGAATATATGGCGGATATCGGCAACAGTCCTGTTTTTGTTGTCCGTTAAAGATTCGACAAGCACTGCAGCGCCTCCGGGACCATACCCTTCGTAAGAGATCTCTTCGTAGCTGACACCTTCAAGCTCGCCGGTCCCTTTTTTTATAGCTCTTTCGATATTGTCTTTCGGCATGTTCTCGGCCTTTGCGGCAAGCACCGCCGCCCTTAGTCTCGGGTTCGAAGCCGGATCGCCCCCACCGCCCATGCGGGCCGCAACCGTAATTTCCTTTATGAGCTTTGTAAATGCCTTACCGCGCCTTGCATCTGCAGCGCCTTTTTTATGTTTTATGGAAGACCACTTGCTGTGACCTGACATGCTGACCTCCTGGTGCCTTTTTGCGGTAGTATTATTGACGGCTTCGTAAAAAGTCATTCTGCTGTGTTGCACTTCATCTTTCGTCATTGCAGCGTACGAAAAGTACGCTTCATTCCTCAAGATTCGTGCG
>JAGVOC010000417.1 GCA_020052975.1 Desulfobacterales bacterium
CATTGTTTTACCTCCATTTTGTTAATATGACTGAGAATACAGATTGAGATATTTGACTTCAGACTCGGAGCTTGTGCGGTCACCTCCTCTCGCGTTGGCATATTTAAAGTATGTTTCAAGGATATTCCTGTAAAAAACGACATATCGCCAAGGACTTCGTATAAGATTAATATTGTTTGTTGTCAATAAAAAAGGAGTGTTTATAACCCATTGATATTCATAAATGCTGAATAATTAAAACCATCTTTATTTTGTGGTGCAGGCTGAATAAAAACGCTTTATATTGTGTTTTAAAGTTTTAATAAAGAATAGCAGACATTATAAATTATAGATTTTTTAAAGCATGGAATAGTTCGCTGGAATGTTTGGCTAAATTTCTGCATATAACCGATATGTCGGGCGCCGATTGATTGAACGAATTAATAATGGCTTTTGATAGTTCAAGCAATTCATTCTCGGATCTTGATTGAAGATAAATTCTGAATTCATCGATAAAATTATATGGAATTACCCTTGACTTGGTTTTTATCTTAATACCTTCCCGGAAACCCTTTATTGTTCCGTCAACCGACATATTATCGGCCCACGCGATATCGCCGGTACCGTCAATCCTGTCAAGGCGCATCCTGATTGAGAGAACTACAATAAACATGAGCAATCCTTCAAAAATCAAGCCCTGATCTTTAATTTGAACTTTTGTTTGAAATAGAGAGGCGTATTGTCTTGCCGTTATAAGTTTTACATCCAGGGAATCACCTGTTTGTTTTACGACAAAATCGCCTGCGGCATGATGCCAGGGAAATATCTGCTCAAAGGTATGAACATTATAAAAGCAGGTCATGATCATTGATGCCTGCCTGTATATTTCAATTGCTTTGTCGGCAGAGATAAAAAAGTTGCCGTTTAAATTATCCCATATCAATATTTTTTCTTTTCCGTCGGAAGGATCTTTTGAAATGTGAAATTCACTATATCCTTCAAACCACTCCCCTATAAACATTCCGATTTGAAGGTTGTCTCTGCCGGTAAAATCATACCGGCCGTAGACGGCTGGAATAAATGAATTTGAGAATTCCGAATCAAGCTTTTTTAATGTGAAATATTCTTTATGGATACATTCAATACCGATTTGTGATACGGCGACATTTAAAACAAAAGGAATTGCTGAATTTTCTGTAACAGCTTCAATTTTCGAAGGATGGTAAAACGGACCGTGTTTTTCCAGTGAAATAGTTATTTCATTAATCTGTTCAAGGCGTATATCTTCATTTATGCACGACAGGGCAGTTAATATAACTTCATAGTTGTTCTTTTTTATAAAAGCGCCGGTTGCTTCGAAATAGTCTCCATAGGTTACAGAAAGGGAAGCGTTTTGATCCGCTGTTATCCCTGTATTTTCTCTTTTTACAGGAAGCGGCAGGTTCCATAGTTTGCTGTTTGGTTCGAGGGGTTGAGTCTGGCCTGAAAGGAAAAATCTGAGTTGTGGATTTACGAGCATCAATAATGGATCGTTATTTATATTGTTCAAGTTCCTGCAAAATTTCCGGAGCAACGGCGTAGCCAAGTTCTATTGCCTTATTGCAATGTTCAACAGCCTTGTCGAATTGGCCGTTTTCCATGTAGGCAATCGCAAGGTTGTTATGGGCAATTGCAAAATTTGGCTCAATTTCTATAGCCTTCAGATTTGCCTCGATGCTTTCAACAACAAGGTCTTTCATCAGGTATGCATTTGCAAGAGTGGTATACGCCTGTAAAAAGCTGGAATTATATGCAATTGCCTTTTTTAATGCGGCAATTGCTTCGTCAAGGTTTCCTTTCTGAAGATGAACAAACCCTATGTTGCCGTAACCTTCGGGAAAACCAGCTCTTGAATGAATTGCCTGCGTGTTGTAATATAAACAGCCGTCAAGATCCCCGCGCTTAAGACAGAGGCCTCCAAGCTGAACATAGGCTTCTGCGAGGCTGGGGCTGCAATTAATAGCATCTTGCAGCTCTTTTTCGGCTTCATCGAATTGTTTCAGTCCGATCAGGGCTACGGCCAGATTATAATGGGATGTTCCGCAATCCGGATTTGATGCAATCCCTGCCCTTTGCTGAGCTATGTATTCTTCTACATTTTTTGCCTTTTCCATATTATATCCTTGTGATTTTTTTATTAGTAAGTTAGAAATTATTTCCTGCGTTTTTCTACCCCTCAAGGGGGTACTGAAAAGAGTCCCGTTTATCAAGGTTAGGGGTTATTATGCGAAAGAAAAGTTGTCAAGTAAAAATACAAACAGCATGTGAACAAAAAATTCTTATAAATGTTTTTTGCATTCTTTCCAATTAAAATAAAAAAATATCTTTTTTCTTGACATATCAACCTCTGTTTTCTACCGTTTTTACTAAGTTTTATAGTTCGGATTATTGGCATGGCAATTAACAGATAAAAAAGGGGGTTTTATGATTACCGGAAGTTTTACAGCCCTTGTTACACCGTTTAAGGATGATTCTGTGGATTACAGCGGACTTTCATCTCTGGTTGATTTCCAGATTACGAACGGAATAACCGGAATACTGGCTGTAGGTACCACTGGCGAGAGCCCAACCCTTACATGGGATGAGCACAACAAGGTCATAGAAAATGTATCAAGAAAGTCCAAAGGCAAATGCTTATGTATCGCCGGGACGGGGAGCAATAATACAAAAGAAGCGCTTGCTGCAACAAATCATGCCGCAAATGTTGGAGTTGATGCCGTCTTGCTTGTAGACC